>JACPKT010000039.1 GCA_016186855.1 Candidatus Iainarchaeum sp.
CAGGCGACATAAAAAGTGTTGCCAGTGGCAGCCAGCAAAAGTTTGCAGTCGTGCTTGAAAAAAAAATTATCGGAAGAATAAAGCTTGATGTAACATACAAGGCAAATTTCTCTGCAATTGAAGGAGCAGTTGTTTCTTTAAGCAAGGATTCCACTTTAATTTCAACAAAACAAACAGGCCCTGATGGTTTGGCGGAATTTGGTGTCGGGGAACAGGTGCAGTACAAAATCGTTGTGGATAAGGACGGTTATCTTATTGAAACACTCGAGGTTCTTCCAAGAGAAGAACCGTACTCGGTGGCGTTGGAACTTGCAACTGTTAAAAATTCTCAGAGCCTGGCTGTAACAATTGTAGATGAAACGGGAAACCCTGTGGAGGATGTCCGGCTTTCGTTGCGGTCTGCGATAGATGAAAGCGCCGTGGCAGAAACTATAACCGGCCTAAACGGAACCGGGTTTTTTGAACGCGTGAAAGATGGACAGTATTATGTGAGTGCTCTCAAGCCGGGTTTTGGGGAAACCGTTTCGCAGGCAATTGAACTGAATGCGCGCCAACAGAATGCAATACAGCTTTCGCTTGAAATTGGTTTTGGAAACGTGGAAGTCGCGATTTTGGGTGAAAAAAACGAGCCAGTGGCCGGCGCAAATGTTTCTCTCATAAATTTCATTACCGGGGAAATTTTAGAGCGCGGAGTCACGAACGCGCAGGGAGTCACGACACTCAGAACACGGGCCGACAAAATTGCTTTTGCAGTGGCAAGTGCTTTCGACTATTTGCCTTACACAAGCGTGCCAGTACAGGTGGGAAAAGACAACACGAACTCGCTGCAACTGAACCTAAAAAAAGAAATTGCCGCGCTTTCACTTGAATTTGTGGGGCTTGTGTTTGAGGGCAAAACTGTAAAAGACAGCGCAACACCCCTTCTTAATGCAGGCCAAAGTTATGGGGCAAAGTTTTTGCTTTTGGTGCCGGCGGGCTCGGCATTTGATGAAGCCGGAGTACACATTCGAACTGGTGTAGCGCAGGAAGGAGTTTCAAACATCCTTGAAAAAGACGGAATTTTTCTTCGCGACGCGCTTGCAGCATTTAACGAAATTTTGAGGGGAACAAGTTACACTCCACAAAATGGTTTTGGAACTGATGCAGTGCACTACACTTCAAGCGATGCAAAATGGGTTGAAATGCGGTTTAACGAGCCTGTGCCTGGTGTTTACGAAATTGTTGTGGATTTGGCAGTGAGGGAAAATGCAAAACAAGGCGAAGCACTTGACTTGTGGTACCGTGCATTTGGAAAAAGCGGCGGCTATGTGCGGTTTCCTGCGGACGAAGTGCTTGGCTCAAAGGAAAGCACGGCTGAAAAACAGGCTCTTTATGCGCAGGCAAAAAACAAAAAATTTTCAGTCGGACCATCCAGTCTCTGCATTGAAAATTTCTGCACTTTGATGAGTGTTGAAAACATTTCTGAACAGGTGCAGACAAGCGTTGTAGACGAGTTTTTGGCGGACACTTCAAGCAAGTACAGGCTAAAATTCAGCATTTCAAGCATTTCGGACGAAGTTTTTCCGGCTGTGGAGTTAAAGGTTGAGGAAAGTGCGGGCGCGATTGAAATAAAAAACTTTGAAGTGGTAAACACAGGCGGGGCAAAGGTGAGCGGCACTGCAGTCGGCTCGACATTTTCTGCAAACATTGGGGACGTGAGACAAGACGACATTTTTTCCGGTGTGTTTGAGTTTGAACCAAAAGTTGAAGGAATTGCAAATTTGGCAATCGAGCTTTTTTCTGGAAACCTTCCTGCAAAGGAAAAAATTTTTGAAAACAATTTGTTGCTGAACATTTCTCCAGCAAGCGAACTTGTAGTAGAAATTGTCCCAAAAATAATCGTGCCATTTGTAAACAACAATCTGCTTTTGCGCGTGACAGAAAAAGAAGGCGAAGCCCCGGTTTCAAACGCGCTTGTAACGCTAAAAAAAGGCTCGACAATTCTTGCGCAAGGGCACACGAATAGAGAAGGAATTTTTCCGGCAACAATTCCAGCCCAAAATGCCGGCACAGTAATTTCGGTTTTTGTGGAAAAGCACGGGTTTAAAACAGCACAGCTTGACATTGCAGTGACAGAAAACATCGTGCAGACAATTCCTGCAGAAATAAAAGAACACCTTGTTGTTGGGGAAAAGCCGCAAAAAGAGCTCACGATATCACTCCTGAATTTAACGCAAATTCCACTCACAATAAATTCGATAGAGCCAAGCAGTGCGTTTGACGAACTTGTGGAATTTGATTTTGACCAAAAAATTGTTGGACAGATTCTTGATGTTAACGGCTCCGCAGACACAACTTTCACTTTTTCGCTTACAAAAGCCGGCGAAGAGCTAAAACAACCCGCAACCGTCAGTGGGGCAGTAAATGTTGAAGTGACAAACAAGGAGCTTTCAAAATCCTGGCACTCAAAAATTCCGACAGAAATACGGATTGGCTTTGGAGACGAAGTTGACCAAGCGGACTGCTTGTCATTTTCACAAACTGCATGGAGCATTTTTTCCTCTTTGCGCGGCACAAAAACCCTTTCGCTTTCAATTCAAAACAACTGCAGGGTAAATGGCGCTGCAATCCCTGTTGGACCGCTCCAAGCAAAGCTCAACCTTGGAGCGCAAAACCCTGTGGGGGAATTTAAGGCACGCGTTCAGATAGAGGGAGAAATAAAACAATTTTCTGAAGATGAAACCGCAAACCTTGCGGAAAAAGAAATCAACCTGCAGGCGTCAAACAGCATTGTTTTGGGAACCTCTTTCAAAGAAATTTCTGCAACAATTCCAGCAAACAACGAGGCAACGCTCTCCCTGGAATTTAGCCCGCAAAACGTTGCATCCGCACAACAAGAGTTTTCAATTGATTTCCGCGCAGCCCACACCACAAAAAAAGCAATTGAATTCATCAGGAACAAAATCAGTGTAATGCTTGCAATAAACGACCTTGCAGAATGCATCAACATTTTGCCACAGGAAAACCTGAGGCTGACAACCTGCCCGTTCAACACTGGCTACGATTTTTTCCCAAATAATTTCAGCGGACAATA
>JACPKT010000141.1 GCA_016186855.1 Candidatus Iainarchaeum sp.
TTATAAAAAAAAGTGAGATTGAATGGTTAGAAAAGAATTCGTTTACAGGGGAAAAACTCTTGCAGAATTAGTGTCAATGAGTGAGGAAGAGTTTGCAAAATTTGCCGGCACGCGGATTAAGCGGTCGATTTTGCGCGGGTTGGACAAAAAGCTTTTGTCAAAAATCAAAAAGGCTTTTTTGGAAAGGCAGGAAAAAAAAGAGCTGCGGCCAATCAGAACCCAGTTGAGGCATTTTCCTGTGCTTCCCAAAATGGTTGGCTTGAGGTTTGCAGTGCATAACGGGAAAGAGTTTTTGTTTGTACAGGTTACAGAAAAAATGATAGGGCATTATCTTGGAGAGTTTGTTTTGACAAGAAAAAGGCTGACACATGGAAAGGCAGGCATTGGGGCGACAAAATCAAGCACTGCAATAACTGCAAGAGGGTAAAAAAAATGGTGAAGAAAAACTATCAGGTAAAAATCAGTGACCCGAAAAAAAAGGCCTATGTAATGGCAAAAAACCAGCCGGTTTCACTAAAGTATTCGGTGGAACTGAACAGAGAAATCAAAGGCAAACGAATTGACAAGGCGGAGACGTTTTTGAAAAACATTTTGGAGAAAAAAGATTTTCTGCCGCTAAGAAAGTATGTTCACAACATTGCGCACAGAAAGGGAAAGGCAAAAAGTTTTACAAAGACAGGAAAGTACCCAAAGCGTCTTGCAAAAAATTATTTGAAAATTCTTGAAAACCTGAAGGCAAATGCTGATTACAAGGGGCTTGATTCTGAAAACCTTTTGATTGTGCATGCTTTTTCCTCGCAGGGTTTTAGAAGGGCTTCAAACCAAAAACAGGGAAGAATTGGCGGAAAACGGCATCAAAGCAAGTCAACCCACATTGAGATTGTGGCAGTGGAGGCTTCTTGATGATTGAAAAATTTTTTGTAGACCAGGGAGTAAAGCGGGTTGAGCTTGAAGAGTACCTTGCAAAAGAAATGGAAAACGCGGGATTTACCAAGTCACAGATTGTAAAGACCCCGCTTGTCACAAGAATAATTGTTAACGTGACCAAGCCAGGGCTTGCAATCGGAAAAAGCGGGGCAACAATCCGTGGAATTACTGAAACGATTGCAAAAAGGTTTGGCATTGAAAACCCGCAGCTTGAAATAAAGGAAATCCCGATACCAGAGCTTGATGCAACTGCAATGGTTAACAAGATTAAGGCTCTGATTGAAAAAGGTTTCAGCTGGAGAAGTGTTGCGTACAGAACGGTAAAAGACATTGAAGCCCGCAAACCGCAGGGAATTGAGCTCTTATTGTCTGGAAAGCTCACTGGAAAGGGCGGCAGAAAAAGAAGGGCACGAATTGCTGTCGGCTACATGAAAAAGGTCGGGGACCAAGTGAAGTTAGTGGATTTTGCAAAGGCAACTGCTTACCCAAAGCCCGGGGCAATCGGAATAAAAATTCGGATTGTAAAACCTGACACAGTGTTTCCTGACAAAATAAGCATTGCAGAAGTTCTAAGGCAAAGAAAGCAGGCGTTAGAGAAAAAAACCTCGCAGGCAATGCAGGCAGGGGAAGCGCAAAAGCAGGATGAAAGCATAAAGGAAGCCACAGCTGGCGAGGCTGTAATTGAAATTGAACAGCACGCAGTGCAAAAAGAGTTGCCACAGGCGAAACAAAAAGAACCCACTAAAACTTTGGGGCAGAAAAAAAAAGAAAATGAGGAAACTGAGAAAAAATGAGAAAAAAAACCGCACAGTTAAGGGACCTGTCAGTGCAAGAGATTGAAAGCCAGATGGCTGAAACAAAAAGCAACCTTGCAAGGGAAAAGTCTCTTGGAGTGAGTGGGCAGAAGGCTGAAAAGCCGACAAACATCAGGATGATGAGAAGGCAGATTGCAAGAATGCTTACAATTTTGGAAGAGAAGAGGGGGGGACGCAAAAAGGATGAGCGAGCTTGACAAGATAACAGGGCTTCCAAAAGAATTGTTTGAAATCGACACGATTTCAAAGGAAACCCAAAAAATTAAAATAAGGGTTGAACGGAGAAGGATGAAAAAATTGGTAACATCAGTTGTTGGAATTGACTCGAAAAAGGAAATGAAAGAGATTGCAAAAGAGTTGAAAAAAAAGCTTGCGTGTGGAGGGACAGTTAAAGGAGATGAAATTGAACTGCAGGGAGACCACAAAAAAAGGGTAAGAGAATTTTTGATTGCAATAGGGTACAAGGAGGAACAAATTGATGCTTAAGGGAGAAAATTACTGCATTAGCGCAAAAAACCTGTTATGCCACGAGTTCATAGGGCTTTCTGCGCGGGTTATTGAGAGCGCACATAAAAGCAGGGAAAAAACAGCTGGAACGATAGTTGATGAAACAAAGAATTTGTTTTTAATTAAAACAAAAACTGGGGTTAAAGCGGTTCCGAAAAAAGAGGCAGTGTTTCTTGTGAAGGTTGGAAATGAAACAGTCACAGTGGACGGGAAAAAAATTTTGGTCAGGCCGCAGGAGAGGATAAAATATTTCTGGAGGAAAAACTGATGCAGGAGTGCAGTGATTTGAGGTGCGCGGCTCACGGGCAGATTAAGACACATGGAAACATTTTCAGCGGCGAGGTCATAAGCACAAAGGCTGACAAAACAGTCACAATACAGAGAAGTGTCACGCACTATGTGCCAAAGTATGAACGGTACAAAAAGGTTCGCTCAAAAATTGCGGCGCACAAACCGCCCTGCATTGATGTCTTTGTAGGGGACATTGTGAGAATTGAGGAAACAAGAAAGCTTTCAAAAACAAAGAACTTTGTTGTCACAAAAGTTTTAAAGAGGGCTAAAAAATGAAGGCAATAAATGCGAGAAGGGCAAAAAGCTTGTTGCTTAACAGCAATTGCGTGTGTGCTGACAACAGTGGGGCAAAAGAAGTGTATCTGATAAGCGTTGTGGGGTTTAAGGGAAAAAAAAGAAGAAACCCGTCTGCAGGCATTGCTGACTTGGTTAACGTTGTCGTACGCAAGGGAAAGCCAGAAATGAAAAGCAAAATTGAGAGAGCGGTTATAATCAGGACAAAAAAAGAGTACAGGAGACATGACGGGACAAGGATAAAGTTTGAGGATAACGCGGTCGTACTTGTGGACGAGAAGGGACTTCCAAAGGCCTCTGAAGTAAAAGGGGTTGTGGCAAAAGAGGTTGGGGAAAGATGGCCAAAAATTGCCGGAATTGCATCGGCAATAGTTTGAGGGAAAAAAATGGATTCAAAACAGCCAGGAAAGAAAAGAAAAAGTTTTTTTTGGGCAAAAATGCACACTGTCCAGAAATTTTTTGGCGCACACTTAAACAAAGAGCTTAGAAAATCCCTGAAAAAAAGGTCACTTAGCGTGAGAAAAGGCGACAAAGTCAAAATAGTGAGGGGAAAAAACAGTGGAAAAATTGGGAAAATCATGCAAGTTAACAGGAAAAAAGTTCAGGTGTTTGTGGAAGGTCTTACAAGAAAGAAAAGCAACGGCAAAGAGGTTTTTGTTCCGTTCCACCCTTCAAATCTGGAAATCGTAGAGCTTGCTCCAGCAGATAAAAAAAGGATTGTAAGCACTTTGGCGCCGGCAAAAGAGAGTGGGAAAAAAATTCCAAAAAAAGAAATCCAAAAAGTGCCAGCGGAATTTGCCGCTGGCGAGCGAAAGCAAGCCAGTGCCACAAAAGGTGGCACAAAAGCACCAGCTAATTTTGCAGCTGAGGTGAAATGATGAGTTCAAAAGGGGAAAACAAAAAGCAAAAAACAATTTCAACTGCAAAAATAAGGTTTTTGAAAAGGAAAGAGAAAATCTGGACAATCAAAAACAGGACAGGTCCTCATTCGCAAAAAACTTCTGTTCCGCTTGGTTTTGTTGTAAGAGACATGCTTGGCCTTGCAGAGACAAAAAAAGAGATAAGAATAATTCTTAACGGCGCAAGCGTTCAGGTGAACGGAACGGTTAGAAAGGATTTGAAATTTCCAGTGGGTTTGTTTGACATAGTGAGTTTTCCACAAACCGGAAAAATGTATAGAATTATGCTTGACAAGAATGGAAGAATAAAAGTAACAGAAATGGGTCAAAAAGCTTCTTTGGAAAAAGTTTCAAAAATTTTGAAAAAGCATGTGAAAAAAAACGGGAAAATAATTCTCACAACCAGTGAAGGTTTTGTTCTTCTGCAGGGCAAGCACAAAATCAGCGTGTCAGATTCGGTAAAAATTTCGCTGCCTGAGAAAAAAATTTTGCAGCACTTTCCGCTCTCGGATGGAATGGTTGCGTTGATTATCGGTGGAAAGCATGCAGGGCAGGTTGTCACGGTGAAAGCAGTTATTGAAGGCTCAATGCACAAGCCAAAGCTTGTGAAAACGCAGACAGACCAAGGCGAATTTGAGACCCTTGAAAAATATGTGTGTGTCGTAGGCGACCGGCAAACTGCAGAGCAGATGAGCATTGAAGGTGCATGAAATGAAAATGACAGAAATTTCAATTGAAAAGGTGACAATAAACATGGGTGTTGGCCAGACAGGAGTAGAACTTGACAAGGCTGCAAGCATTTTGAAAACAATAACCGCTGCAGTCCCTGTAAGAACACTTTCAAAAGTAAAGCAGCCAACTTGGGGCCTTCGACCCGGCCTTACCATTGGCGCAAAGGTAACGCTAAGAAAGCAAAAAGCAATCGAGTTCTTAAAAGACGCGCTTTTTGCAAAAGACAATCGGATTTTGGGCAAGAACTTTGACAACCACGGAAACTTTGGGTTTGGAATAAGGGAATACATTGACCTGCCAAAAACAAAGTATGACCCAAAGCTTGGTATAAGGGGTTTTGATGTGCTTGTCGCACTTAAAAGGCCGGGCTTTAGAATCAAGAGGAGAAAAATCAACAAAAAAAGCATTCCAAGAAGGCACACTATTTCAAAAAGCGAGGCTATAGAGTTTGTGAAAGAAAAATTCGGGGTTGCTGTCGAATGAAGGAGCAAAAAACCAACAGCGAAAAATACATGGTGTTGTGCAAAAGGTGCCGCAACGACAAGGGAGTCATTAGAAAGTACAATTTGAATATTTGCAGGAGATGCTTTAAGGACATTGCCTTAAACATCGGATTCAAAAAATTTGGGTGATGAAATGGCAAGAATTGATCCGCTGTCAGATGCGCTGACAAACATTAAAAACCATGAGGACACTGCAAAAAAGCTATGTGTCATAAGGCCTGCTTCAAAACTTTTGGGGGAAATACTGCGGGTAATGCAGGAAAAAAAATATATTGGAACATACGAGTACATTGATGATGGGCGAGACGGGATGTATAGGATAAACCTGGTGGGAAAAATAAATGAGTGCAGGGTCATAAAGCCCCGTTATGCTGTCAAAAAAACAGGGTTTGAAAAGTTCGAGAAACGGTACCTGCCGTCAAAAGACATCGGACTTTTGATTGTTTCAACACCAATGGGCGTCATGACCCACTTTAATGCAAAAGAAAAATCAGTGGGCGGAAGGCTTTTGGCTTACGTTTACTAAAAAAAGGTGAAAGAGTTGCAAAAAAATTATTCCAAAAAAGTTCAAGTGCCGAAAGAAATGCAGGTTGAAATAGCTGACAACCTGGTGGTGGCAAAAGCCGGGCAAAAAAAGGTTTGGAAAAAATTTGAGGCAAAAAAAATCAAAATCAGCCAGGAAAACGGGTGCGTCGTGGTTTTTTCCCAAAACGGAAAAAAAAAATCAGTTGCAGTGGTGAATTCAATTGCTTCAGCTGTTCAAAACCTATTTTTTGGCCTCGAAAAAGACTTTGAATACAGGCTTGAAATTGTTTACTCGCACTTTCCAATTAATGTTTCAGTAAAAGATGGTTTTGTGGAAATTAGCAATCTGGGTGGGGCAAAAATGCCAAGGAAAGGAAAAATTATTGGAAGTGCAAAAGTGGTTGTGAAAGGGAAAGAAGTGATTGTCAGCGCCCCAAACAAAGAGGAAGCTGGCCAGACCTCCGCAAACATTGAAAGCGCCGCAAAAATCTTGGGAAAAGACAAGAGAATTTTTCAGGACGGCGTATACATTGTTTCAAAGCCAGCCGCTGAGGGGTAAAAGTATGGAAAAGAAAAAAGGAGACAAAAGCAAGGTTGATCGCAAACAGGTTGCGCAAAAGACAAAAATAAAGCTGGATGAAAACCCCAAAAAAGCAAGGAATGCAAAAGATGAAAAAAGAAAACAGCAAGAAAATAAAAAATTTAAAGGAAACAATGCGGAAAAAGAAAAACCAGTTGTTGCTGGAAAAAAAGAAATAGTTGTAAAAGAGGAAAAAACGAAAAGAGAAAAAACGGAAAAAGAAATGCTTCGCAAAAAGCTTAATGAGAAAATTAAAAAGAAACAGCACCCGGTTTTTAGGGGAAGGTTTGGGGCAAGATTTAAGAGAAGGAAATCGATTGAAAAATGGGACAAATGGAGGAGGCCACGCGGAACCGACATTATTTTTGAAAAAGAAGACGGCGCCCTTGTAAAAATCGGCTACCGTGTACCAAAAGAAATCAGGCACCTGCACCCAAGCGGGTTTCCTGAACTTGTTGTTTCAAATCTGGGCGAACTCTCTCAAATAGGCCAAAAAGAAAATGTGGCTTTAAGGTTTGCCGCAGGCATTGGAAAAAGAAAAAGAATTCAGATGCTTAAAATTGCACAGGAAAAAAATCTCAGAGTTTTAAACAGGTGGAAAAAATAAATGAAGGAAAGCAAGGCTAAAAAAATTTCTGCAAGGCTTTTGAAGGTTGGGACTTCAAAGATTTGGATTAACCCGGCGGATGGAAAGAAGGTTAAGGAAGCCATGACAAAAGAGGATGTTAGGTCACTGATAAGGGAAGGGGTTATCAAAGAGAAAAAAATTGACCAAAAAAACAAAAAAAGGCACCTTGGAAGAAAGAAGGGAAGAGGAAGGGGCATGGGAAAACGAAAGGGAACTGCAAAGGCAAGAATTAAAACAAAGAAAAGGTGGGTGCAAAACGTTCGGGCTCTTAGAAAAAAGTTAAAGGAAATAAAAAAAATTGGGGGGCTCAAAATCCCTTACAGGAAAGCATTCCTGATGGTAAAAGGGGGTTTTTTCAGGGGAAAAAAGCACCTTGAGGCAACTGTTTTGGGGGCGCAAAAATGAGTCACACTTCAACTTATTTTGTGAGGTTTAAAAGAAGGATGAAAGGTGGGACAAATTACAAAAAAAGACTTGCACTGTTGAAGGGAAGCGTTCTGAGGGCTGTTGTAAGAAAATTCAGCAACAATACAATTGTTCAAATAATTGAATTCAACAAAATAGGTGATAAAACATTGGTTTTCTGTACTTCAAAAGAGCTGAAAGGTTTTGGATGGACAATGCATACAGGAAACTCTTCTTCGGCATACTTGACAGGCTATTTGGCCGGCTTAAAAGAAGAAAAAAAAGGAATTAAAAAAGCAGTTCTTGACATTGGCCTTCACACACCGGTGCATAAGAGCAGGGTTTTTGCGGCTCTGAAGGGGCTAATTGATGCAAAAATTGGCATAGCGCACAAGCCAGAAGTTTTTCCACCTGAGAACAGAATTAAGGGAGTGCATTTGAAGCAAAACGGGATAGACCTGTTTGAAAAAGTCCGGCTCGAAATTGAAAAAAGACACGGTGACGGCAAATGATGAAAGGGCGTAATTTTATGTATAAAAAAAGAAAGAAAGATGAAGCAGAAGAAGCGCTTGAAAGGGTTGAGGGCAAAAAAAAGATTCTTGAAGACTGGATTCCGTCAACTGGGGTTGGGAAAAAGGTTAAAAATGGTGAAATAAATTCCCTTGACCAGCTTTTTGGCATGAATTTGAAGCTGTTTGAGCCAGAAATTGTTGATTATTTGCTTGGAGACGTTTTGGAAAAACTTGTGGAATTCAAAAAAACAGCAAGGGTGACAAGGTCTGGAAGGAGTTTTTCTTATAGGGCCGCGGTTCTTGTAGGGGATGGGAATTCATATGTTGGAATCGGTACAGGAAAGGATGTTGAAAGGTTTCCTGCAATAAAGAAAGCCACAAGAAATGCGAAGCTTGGAATTGCCAAAGTAATTAAAGGCTGCGGGAGCTGGGAATGCACTTGCAGCGTGAGCCACTCGCTTCCATTCAAGGTGGAGGGAAGCAGTTCTTCAATAAGGGTTGTCCTCATACCAGCACCAAAAGGAACAGGGCTTGTAGTGGGCGACAACATTAAAGATGTGCTGAAATTTGCAGGGGTAAAAGATGCATGGTCAAAGACTTTTGGAAATACTAGAAGCAAGCTTGACTTTGTACAGGCAGCAGTTGATGCGCTTTCAAATACAACAAAGTTCCGGGTTTCACCAGAA
>JACPKT010000142.1 GCA_016186855.1 Candidatus Iainarchaeum sp.
ATTGGGTATCTGGCTTATTAAACCATGGTAGCTCAAAGCGGAAGCGCACGAAATGTATGAAGGGTATTGCAGGAAAGGCGCCACAAGAAACGGGTCGCTGTGAAAAGTGTATTTGTCCTTCATTATTCTCTTCACAGCGCCATTTTCTACAATGCGTGCCAAAACTTTTTTCGAATAAGCCCTGCTTTTAACTATTTTGGCCACATCCGCCAGCGAAAAAACAGGCAGTTTTTCAAGAACCATGACCATTTTCAACTCGTACATAACCTATAAAATACTGCAAAAACCCTTTAAACCTTTGCTGCAGGAAAGAGGATATTTTTATCCACCATCTTGCAATAAAAGTAAAAAAGCGGTTTTTTTAGCAAAAAGGCCATGTTCTTTGCGGGCATGCCTACCTGTGTAAAGATTCAATTGAAAAAAACGTTTTTTTTTAAAAAAGTAACTGCTAACAGCTTATGGCTGTTTTAGGGTTTGAAATCATCTTAAAAAAGAAATAATTAGTTTTAAAAAGAAAAGACTAAATAATAGTCTGGGGTTTAAGTGAATTTTTGGCAAAAATTTTTCTTTATAGCTTTTTTATTGCTGTTAATTGGCTTGGTTGTAAGGGCACAAAGCATCTGTGGGAACGGGGTAGTTGAGGGCACTGAATCCTGTGACAATGGTTCGCTTAATTCTGATTCAAGGTCAGATGCCTGCAGGGAAACTGTTTGCTCTATTGGTGGTCAGCAGTGCTGTAATTCTTGGTGCGGTGATAACGTGATTGATTCCAGTGAAGAGTGTGATTTTGGCGTTGCAGGCAATGTTGCTGGTTCTGGGTGTACTTCTGTGTGCACTTTTGAGGGCTGCCCGAATGGAATTGTTGAAGGCACTGAACAATGCGATGACGGAAACATAATCAACGAGGACGGCTGCAGTGCTGCCTGCAAGGTCGATCAAGCCGTTTCCTGTGTTTGGGTTAAGCAGTTTGGGGATGCTGATGATGAAGTGGGTTATTCTGTGCGGGAAACTTTTAGTAATAATACCAAAGACACCCCTACAGGGTATATAGTTGTGGGCAATACGGTTAGGCAGGGGACTTCGGATATTTGGCTCATAAAAACAAATATGACTGGAGAGACCTGTACTCCAAATCCAGATCCTTCAAGTGCGTATGCTGAAACATGTTATGAAAGTTCTGAGAAATTCGTAAATGCTTTTCCTAGCCCCGGGCTAAGTGGGAATGATGAAGGGCGGGGTGTGCAGCAACTTTTTAGCGGTCTTTCACCATATAATTCAAAAGGTTACGTGATTGCAGGAACGCGAGGTATTTTAGGCTCTCAGGTTTATATCATAAAAACAGATGTTTCAGGCGGTTTTACTGCTTCACCGACCACAAGTGAGGATGGTTCTGGTGGTGGTGTAGACAATGGTTTTTCAGTTAAGTTAGCTGGAGGTGCTTTCATTGTTGCAGCCCAAACTGCTTTTGGGGCTGGAGGGTCTGACATGTGGTTATTGAAATACAATTCCTTTCCTGCAGTTTGTCCTTATGCTTCAACCAACGGAACATGTGTGGGGGCAGGCTCTCCTCCGCCTACTTTTGCAAGAACTTTTGGAAAGGCCAGTAATGACATTGCGTACGATGCCATTCCAACAAGTGATGGGGGGTTTGTTGTGGTTGGTGGGGGCGATGTTGATGGATCTGGTGACAGGGATGTTTGGCTTGTGAAAACTGATTCTTCTGGCGTCACCTGTATTTTTGGTTCTGGCAGTTGCAATGTTGGCGTTTCTTCTTCTCAGTTTGTCCATGCTTTTGATGATGGTTCTGTGGGACCATCTTATGGGAGGGCAGTTATTCAGACCAGTGATGGCAATTATGTTTTTGTTGCACTTTCAGGTAATGCCTCAAATATTTCGCTTGTAAAGGTTAATGACAAGGGACAGACTTGTACCGAGGATTTGGATTCGAGCTGCACTGGCTCTAGCGGGTTTGTAAAGATTTTTAATTATGCGTCGGGTTCATTTGGCGAGGAAGCATACTCGCTCCAGCAAACAGAAGATGGAGGGTATGTTTTTGTTGGGCGAAGTGCTTCTGATGTTGGTGAGCTTCATGATGACATGCTATTGGTAAAAACTAATTCATCTGGAGAGACCTGCACAAATTTAGATTCATTTGGCGAGTGCTCTAATGGTACTTTACAGTTTGTTAGAAGGTTTGAAAAAACCAATTCTTTTAATTATGTTGGTTATTCGGTTCAACAAACTAGTGGTGATGGGTATATAGTTACTGGCCGCACCAATGATACCAGCGGAATGGGTGACAATTTGCTTGTTTTAAAGCTTGACCGCCTTGGAAACGGGCCAGAAGGGACGTTTGGAGTCTGTGGCCCGTGCGGAAATGGAATTATTGAAGGCACTGAAGAATGCGATGACGGTGCCAACGGAGTCAACAATGATTTGTGCACTGATTCTTGCACCATGACTTTTTGTGGTGATGGGGTAAAGCAAACTCCTAATGGAAAAGGCAGGGTGGAGCAGTGTGATGATGGAATGCATTGTGCTGATGGGTTGAAAGCCGGGGGCGTGCCTGGGAATTGCACTTTGGATAGCGATTGCACTGGCAGGGGGCTTTCAGATCAAACATGCAAGACCAGGAGTGGTGGCGGCTGTGACACTTTCTGCAGGGAACAGCTTTCACAGGTAAAAATTTTGGATGCTGTTTTTGGCCCGGCAGAGCTTGAACCGGCAAAAGATTTCAGCTCTTTTAATATAATTCTTGACAGCACAGAGCTTGGCCAGGCAAATATTAGTATAAGAGTGTTCGATGCATTAACAGAAGCTGAATTGAAAACCTTTGGCCCTATCACTCATAATTTGTTGTTGGGCCAGCAATTGGTTGATTTGGCGGATGACACTGATTTTAGCGACCCAATGATTGGTCTTAAAGAAGGGGGTTCTTATCGGGTGGAGGTTACTGTAACGCACGCAGTACTGTTAAATTTAACCGACACCAAAACGGTTTTTTTCACCGTCACAAAGAGTAGAGAGGGAGAAGTTGTTGCCGTGCCGGAAACGGGTTTGCTGTTGGTCCCGCTTGTTGTATTGATTATTATTGGAGTGATTTTGAAATCAGGCAAATGATTTTTCTGACAGTATAGCAAATGGCAAAAGAATTGATATATGAAAAATTGCTGTTCAATAAAACAACTGGTTATGGGCTTCACGTTTCGTTAAACCATGAAAAGGCTGCAGAAATTAAAGCAAAAATAAAACAGTTATTGGGAATCACAGTTGATTAAGTGTTAATCTTTTTAATGATACCAAATAACTTCTATATTGAATAGCCCCGTAGTATAGAGGCCAAGTATGCTGGGCTTTGGTCAGGAATGAGTCGCCAAGATAGGCTCTTGGAAGTCACCCAGAGACGAGAGTTCGAATCTCTCCGGGGCTAAACTTTTGCGCCAGTTTACACCGCGTACGTGACCCATCTTCGATGGGTCGGTAGTACTGAATTACCGTCCTGTCGTCAGACAGGACATATTCGCGTCGTGAACTCACGCAAAGGTTCTTCAAATCTCTCCGGGGCTATTGTCCGATTTGGTACTCCGTGCTCGAAGTGATTATATGGAAAATTGGGAAGAAAACGTTGTAAAAAAGTTAAAAGGAATTTTTGACTTTTCAGATTGGGCAAAATCTACTTTTGAACAAAATTACCCTATCGAAAATTTGTTTCAGGGTGATGTCATTGAAAGGCGATTTGATAATGTCTATGTAGAATTGCGCGATCCAAATAATACTCAAGGTTTCATTATAAGAAAAAAATGGGCAGTTTATTTAACTAAATTCGGGTTTGCTTTTCCTTATAGCCCTGGCCTTATTTTTTATAATGAAAATTGCTTTAACAAGACTAAACTTACCAACTCAAGATCAGTTGATCTTATGCCAATCGTGGTAGAAATAAACATGCATCCTGAAAATGAAGAACATTGTGTAATTATTCATTTTAATTACAGAATGTTTTTACGGCTCAAGGGTTCAATAAAAATTTATGCTGAAAATGAATCAGAGATTTTTGACGAACTAAAAAAAAGAACAAAAGTCAATTGTAGCGAATTTTAGGGTCTTAATTCTCA
>JACPKT010000040.1 GCA_016186855.1 Candidatus Iainarchaeum sp.
TTTACACCGCATACATGTCCCATCTGCGATGAGGCGATAATATTCAACCGCCATGTCAAGTTTTTTTCTCATAAATTCGAGCTGCGAGTTCAAGTTATCAGCCTTTTATAAAAAGGCTGGCGAAAATGCCTTTCGGCATATGAGCATCGGTTTTAAATCTGAAGGAAGTCCAATCTTTTAGGGTTGGGGGGACTTCACTTTGGTTTTAAACCTTGCCCGTCTTTTTTTTTATTGGTGCAATGGAAAAACAATTGAAAATTTTTGTCGCAGGAAACACCCTTTTAAAAATCGATTCTCTGCCAATCAGAATGCTTCCAGTGCTGTCAAAGCGCTTTCCAAAAGTGCAGTTTGAAGAATTTGATCCGCAAGAAAACTTTCCCAAAGAAAAAGAGCCTGTTTTCCTAGACACGGTTGTGGGGGTAAAAAAAGTTGAAATAATCTATGGCACGCAAAAGTTTGTTTTGCCAAAACAGGTTTCAATGCACGACTTTGACTTGGCCACAAACCTTGTGCTGATGCAAAAAGCAGGCCTGTTGAAAAAATTCAAAATAATTGGCGTGCCACCGCACCTGAAAGAAAACAAGGCAATAAAGCAAGTGAGTGCAGCAATCAAATCCAGTTTACTTTAATGAAATGGCTTGCACAGCTCATGCATGGGTCATACGCCCGCACGAGCTTTTCTATTTCGTAAACAATTTTTTCCTTTGGCTGTTCAACCATTTTCTGCACAAGCACCCTGATGTCGTTTTCAATGTTTATCTGGTTTTGCTGCGTTGGAACAATAACAGTTGCATTTTGTGGTCAATGCAATGCAGTGTTTCAATTGCCTGTGCCAGGTTGTTGTCAAAAATGTTTTTTGAAGGAAATCGCTTCAAATATTTTTTTGCATCCATTATAGTGTTTTTGTGGAGCATATCTTTTCCCAAATTAATCCTTGCAAGAGAGCCAACCATATAGTTTCCGCCCTCAAAATCATACCCTGTGGCAGTGGAATAAGGTATAACGACCCTGTGCAAGTGGTCCAGATAGTTTTCTTCTTGAATGCATTTTTTGTCGAGCTGCAAATCTGCCCTGACAAAAAACTAAAATCGTCAGTGGTTAGCGCGACAAAATGGGTTTTTCGCTCAAAGCGCTCACCCCATTCATAATAAACCTTTATGAGCCTCAAAACAGTCTTTCTAATCGATTTTAACTCCTTTACGGATTTATTTATTTCTTTTTTTTTTTTCACTGCCAAAAAGCCCCCGACAGTTGGAAACGGTGCGTGCACTGCCTTGCCGGCAACAAGCACTGACAAATTGTTTCCTGCTTTTTTTACCGCAAAAGCATCGTGAAGAAGCTGATGCTCTAATTTGTTCCCTTCATTAAAATCCAGAACTGAATCCTTTCCAAAAACATCTGGGAGGCAAAAAAGGTACAAGTGCAGCGCATGGTCTCGAATCATTAGGCCATACATTGCAAGTTTTTTCAGCAACACGGCCTGCCTTGAAGGTGTGACTCCAAGTGCTTTTTCGAGTGCTTCAATGCAGCACAAAAGGTGTGCAATGCTGCACGTTCCGCAAATGCGGGACATTAACTGCGGGGCAGTCTCAAATTTCTGGCCCCGCGCAGCCTACTCAAAAAAACGCTTGTTCTCTGTGATTTCAAACTTTACGTCTTTCACTTTTTGGTTACGAACCCTTATATCAAGGGTCGCGTGGCCCTCTATTTTGCTGAAATTTTCAATGCTTATATCAAAGTCATGTCCGTGCATTTGCCACACCGAACTCCTTCAAATACTTGTCCAAAACATTCAAAAAAACCGTTTCATTCATGGGGCAGCCTGCCACAAAGTCATCCACTTTTACCAGCTCGTCGAGCTTGAACACTTTCCTGTTGAGCTTGTATTTTTTTACCACTGGCTCGATTTCTTTTTTGAGCCCCGGCAAAAAACTGTTCCTTTGCCCTGAAGGGTTTCCGGTGACGGCGCAAGAGCCAATGGCGACGAGTTTTTTTGAATTTTTCCGTACAACAGCCGCACATTTTTAAAGTCAATAAGCTTCAGCCATTCTTTGTAATGGTCGTTTAAAAGTTCGCTGAAAACAATAGAGCTGTCCTCGCAGCAGGAAAAAGAAAACCACCCAATTTTTAACTTTTTTTCCGCCACTTAAAATCACTTTGTTGCGTAATCCATGTAAAGCTCTTTTGCGCCCACAAATTTGATTGCGTTCACTGCCGCATTTGCGCCTTCGCCGACGTTTGCCGCAACCTGCCTGCATCGACCAACACAGTTTCCGCAGGCAAACACTCCGGGCACATTTGTCATGTTCCTTTCATCCACTGCCAGCACATTGTTTTCAACAACCACGCCAAGCTCGCGCGCAAAATCAATTGCAGAGCTGGTCCCGCAGGCCATGAAAACCCCGTCAAAGTCCATCGCGGCATGGTCTGAAAAAACTATTGTGTGCAAAAATTTTTCTCCCCTGAATTCTTCCACGTTTTTGTTCAACACTTTTATTTTCCGTTTCCTTATTTCAGCTTCAAACTCTTTTGAAAACTCGAATTTTTCGTTGTCCGAAATTATTGTGACATCACCTGTGTAGTGCAGCAGGTCAACCGCCTCGTCTGCTGCATGGTTGGAGTTGCCGATTATTGCAACCTTTTTGCCCTTGAAAAAAAACCCGTCACAGCTCACACAATAACTCAGCCCTTTTCCAACAAACTTTCCCTCGTTTTTTATCCCTGAAGAAGTTATGGGGATGCCGGTTGCAATGATTATTGACCTGCACTGCTCTCTCTTGTTTTTTTCGGTTGTGACCTCAAAGCCCTGCCCGCCCTCAATTTGTTTTGCGCTTACAGCGTTTTCCACCAAAAACTCCGCCCTGAATTTTTTTGCCTGCTTTACCCCCTCTTCAAGCAGCTTTTTTCCCCTGGTTCCATTTGGAAGTACAAGGGTTTTAAGGTTTGCCCGCGCGCAAAAAATTGCTGCACTCAGCCCAGCAGGGCCGCACCCAACAACAACCACGTCATGCATTGCACATCATTAGCAATAAGTTTTTTGGATTATTTAAAACTAACGCGGATTTATGTATAAAATTTCCGTGTTTTTTTAGCAATTTTTTCCGCTGTTTTTTTGCCCACCTTTTCAACCACAAATCCCCTGTGCACCACCACAAAATCGCCTTTTTTAATCTGCGGTGCAAAAACTGAAAAATACTCTTTTTCTCCAAAAGAGGTTTTTACCATGGCTGATTTTCCGCTGATTTTTGCAACAACTCCCGGATAGGTTTTGCACTGCACCGGGTCAAAGTCCCGCATCAATTCAAACCGCTCATCCACGACCGCATCATGGCCAAACCAAAAATATTCCCTGATTATTTTTTCATCAATTTTTTTGCCATCGCGCAAAGCCATTGCACTGCACATTGCAAAAGCTACTTTGAAAATTTTTTCAGGTACGCCCTTTGGAACAATCCCTTTTTTTAGCGACAAAATCATTTCTTCAAACTCTTTTTCTGAAAGCTTTTTTCTCTGCACCAAGGTTGTAGCGCAGGGGGCGGCGTATTTCAAAAAAAGCAGTCTATCGCTTTGCTTCAATCACACCACGCCTTGCATTCAAAATTGCCAGTGCTTCTTTTTTTTCAAGCTTTTCAACAGCAAGGTTTAACGCCAGAGAAACAAAATCGCCCCTTTTTGCGTCAACGAGTGACATGTCAATTTGGCGCGATTTTCCATCTACTTTTGCAACGCCGGTTTTTCCATTCACTTTGACAAGTTTTCCAACAATTGCAATGCACATGCCAACTCACTTTTGCTTTGCCAAAAAAATTTTTACAGTGGCTTTTCCAAGCGAAAAAAAGTGCCCAATTCCCACAATTGTAACCAAGCCAATTATTATGAGCGCGAATCCAATAGCCTCCATTGCAGAAACCGTGGTGTTTGAAAAAACAATTGACAAGATCGCGGTAATTGGCTGTGCAAGCGCAAGCAAGGCTGCTGCAACACTCACCCTAACATATTTCAACCCGGTATAATAAAAGAAAACATACGTGAAAAGCAGGGTGCTCGTTATTATCACCCATGCGAGCTGTTCAAAATTCAGTTTTCCTATTTCCCCAAGCTGGTTAGTTACGGCAAGAAACAACAACATGAAAAGCGAACCAAAAAACATTCTCCCAAAAGCCACTGTTTTGGCGTACAGTTCTTTCAAAACGTGTTTTGCCAGCACGTTTTCAGCCGCCCACAAAACCGTTGCAGCGCCCCCGCAATTAATTTTTTCCCGATTTTTTCCTTTAAAAAAACACTTGCAAAAACAAACACCCACACAAAAAGCGTTTTATGGATAAAACCCGCATTGACAGCAGAAGTCAGTTTCAAGCCGTAAAAAAACAAAAGGAAAGGGATGCTTCCGCCAACGAGTCCTATGAGCGCAAGCTTTAACCACTGTTTTTTTGAAAGCGCTTTAAGGCTTTTCATTTCCCCAAGCAATAAGATGACTGAGGCAAGGAAAACAGCCACAAAAACGTTTTTGAGCGCGGTGAAAACAAAAGGATTTAGTCCCGCCACGGCAAACTTGTTCAAAAAAATGGAAACACCGCTTACAAGCGCGGCCATTGCTACTAAAGTGATTCCTTTTGATTCACCCATTTTAACAGCCCAAAAAATAAGGTGCCTTGTTTTTTTATTTTTTTTGGCCTGCAATTGAAAGCCAAATTTGGCAAAAAATACTTTTAATAACTAGTTTGGCTTTTTTATTTTTGGGAAAAAAAATGAAATCTGGCAGCAAGTTATTGTTTTCCGTGTTTTTTTTGCTTGCAGGCGCCAGGCTTGCAGCGGCCCACCGTGTTTTGGGTGCGGGACTTGAAAGCGGTTTAACCCACCCTTTTTTTGGCTTTGATCACCTGCTTGCAATGGTTGCGGTAGGGGTCATTAGCACGCAGGTTGGCGGAAAAGGAATCTGGGTTGTCCCAAGCGCATTTGTTTTTTCAATGGTTTTTGGCGGAGTGCTTGCAATTGCAGGAATTTCATTGCCTGCAGTTGACGTGGCAATTGCTGTTTCAGTTCTTGTGCTGGGAATAATAATCGCTTTTTCCAAAAAGATTTCCATAAAGTGGGCGGTTGCATGCGTTTCACTTTTTGCCCTGTTCCACGGACACGCTCACGGGGAAGAATTGCCGGCAATAGCTAATCCCTTGCTCTACACTGTGGGCTTTGTTTTTTCAACAACCGCGCTTCACATCACAGGGGTGCTTGTGGGTAATTTTTCAAAAAAAACGGTCTTTTCCATGAAAACCCTGCGTATTGTCGGCGCCCTTGCAAGCATTGCGGGTCTTTTTTTCCTTGCAGCAGCTTGATTGCAGAAAATTTTCTAATTTTGCATTGCCAGCTCAAACTCTTCAATTGTTTTTGGCGCCACAAGCACTTTTCCATTCACGTAAAAAGTCGGGGTCCCATAAATCCCTGCGTCTATTGCCTGCTCTTTGTGCTCCTGCACTCTTGAATTGTATTTTCCGCTTTCAATGCACTGGCCAAACTGTTCTTCGTTGACTCCAGCCGCTCGTGCCATTGCCACAAAGTGCTTGTTTAATTCCGGAACGCTCCCGCTTGCAGTGCATTCCTGTTGTTGTTCGAAAAGTTTTTCCTTGTATTCCCAGAACTTTCCCTGCTCTCGGGCGCACTCTGCGCTCGCGGCTGCCTCAAAGCTGTAGGGGTGGCTTGGGAGCGGAAAATACTTGAACGCAAAAAAAATTTCGCCACCATATTTTTCCAGCAGTTCTTTTACCAGTGGCTCGGAGGCCTTTGTGTAAGGGCACGTAAAGCAGCCCACTTCAATTATTTTTATTTTCGCGCCTTCATTTCCGATTGTTGGAACGTCTCCCAAAACAATTGGCTTTACTTCGCTTGGAGAATGCACTGTTTCAAAAAAGCGGAACCCAAAAATTTCTATTCCTGAAGAATAAGTTTCTGGGTTAAAGATGCAGAAAGCGCTTGTTGCAGGCCCATTGCAGTTGCCGTAAAGCGCAAGGTTATAGGCCCCAAAAAGGGTTCCAGCCAAGCTCAAAACCATTAATGTTCCAAAAATCATTGAAAGCCCCTCAAAATGCTTGAAAGCAAAAAATGCGATTTTTTCGTTTTGCTTCATCAAAGAGCCAAAAACCATTTTTTTGAGCTTTTGCTCAAGCGACAAATCGCACGGCCGAAAAGTGACTTTTCGAAGGGCGCACTTTATTGCCTCGTTTGCAAGCTTTCTGTGCGTTGCAGAAAAAATGCCCAAAATCAAAAGAATCGGCAGTGCAACAATGCAGACAACCATTCAAAACCAAAAAAAAATTTGCAGCAATAGTTGTTTTAATCAATTGGAGGGTTCATTCAAACCCAAAAATCCAGAGGCCTGTTTTTTCCGATTTTTTTCTTTCAATTTTTTCGCCCAGTTTTGTTAAAAATATTTCGCAGGTTGCGCTCACTGTTGCAGATTTGAGGTGCCCTGCAAATGCGCTGAATTTTTCATCACCGATTGTTATGTGGCAGTGCACGTGCGGTTTTCCATTTTTTAGCGAAATGTTTCCAACAAGCGCCGTTATTTCAAGTTGGCCGGCAAATTCCTTGTCAAAATATCTTTTTTTTGAAACATTATAAGTGGAAAGCGTGACAGCGCTAGCAGAGCCGATGCCACTCAAGTGCGCTGCAAAAATTTTTTTCTTGTAGCAAAAATCTGCCAGCGCCTGCACGATTTCTTCACCGGAATCAAGGCGCAAAACAATCGTTTGGCAAAATTTTTTGGACTCCATTTGAAAAAAAAATGTGCAAAAAATTTATAACTCACCCTAAGCTATTATGTATAATTTGTGTTTGTTTTTTAATCCTTTTTAATTTAATTTTTCTTTAGGAGTTTTTTTTTGGGGGTGTTGTTTATGGGTTTTGAATTGCCAAAACTTCCTTATTCGTACAATGCTTTGGAGCCCCATATTGACGAGCTCACGATGAAAATTCATCACACAAAGCACCATCTGGCGTATGTGGACAAACTGAATGCCGCAATCGAGGGAAAAAAAGAGTTTGCAGGAAAACCGATTGAAGAAATCTTGAAGAATTTGAACAAGGTTCCAGAAGAAATAAGGACTGCAGTGCGAAACCACGGGGGCGGCCACGCAAACCATTCGTTTTTTT
>JACPKT010000041.1 GCA_016186855.1 Candidatus Iainarchaeum sp.
GCAAGGGAATTTTTGCAAGCGGAAATTACGCATTCGTTGCCGGCGGAAGCCTTGGACTTGCAGTAATAAATGTGTCAAACCCAAACAACATCACCGTCTCAGACACTCTAACCCCAGCCGGAACGCCTGACTTCACAAACGTATTTGTAAAAGGAAATGAAGCACTTGCAACAGACAGCGCTTCAGGAAATTCAAACCTGTACATAGCAGACGTCACTGACCCGCAAAACATTTCCTTTGCAAGAAATTACCCCACACCATACACCTATTTTGACATTTATGTAAAAGGCAACTATTCCTTCATGCCGATTGATTTGGGCATTGTGTCAGTAGACATTTATGATGGGCCAAAACTGAGCAATTTAAAAAAATCTGCAACAGACTTTGTGGATTTCCCCGGCTGGACCTTCCCCCCAGACCAAATGGGGCTTGTGTCTTACAGCAACTTTGCATCACTTGACGCTCCACTATCATCAAATCCTGTTCCGACAAAAACAGGAATCGCAAACCTTGTGGCAAGCGGTCAAACAGACGTGGCGCCTGGAATAAACAGGGCAAAAAATGAACTCACTGGCGCAACCGCAAACCCAAACGCACTGAAATTCATAATTCTTTTAGGGGACGGGAAAGAAAACCCCGGCCAAGGAGGCGAGGGCCAGCCGTCATTAAACGCCGCACAGCAAGCAGCTGACAACAACATAACAATTTACACAATAGGATTTGGAGCTGATGCTGACGCGAACCTTTTGACACAGATTGCAAACATTGGGAAAGGAAAATACTACCAAGCAAATGACAAAAACGCACTTTCGGAAGTGTTCCTGATAATTGCAAACGAGATAACAAAAAGTGCACAGGACGCAAACATACTTGTCCCAAGCTTTGGAGGAGCTGTAATTGTTGATGCCGGAGAAGGAATAATAATAGACCAGAATTTGCTTTTTGACATCGGAGAACTAGCAGCAGGAGCAAGCTGGACATCAACTTACACGCTGCAATTCCCTTGCTCTGACCAAAACAACTGCGGGATAGATGCAATTACCCTTCCAGGAGAAGGCACACAATTTACATATACTGATTCAAACGGCTTTGTGCACACAATTGACTTCAACGCGCAGGTCACACTCGACTTCCTCAAAAGAGACTTAAAGGTGGACATAATTTCCGGCACAGTGGTTTCAGACGACGAAGTGTACCTGGATGTAACAGTGCAAAATGTTGCAGAACTTGACGCAAACGCAGTTGACCTGAATTTTTTCCTAAACGATTTAAACGGCCCATTCTTAACGCAGGCAACAGTGCCGCCCCTTTGCTCGCTTGAAACAGCCGGCTGCACAGAAAACAGTACCACGTTCAATTCAGTGTTCATTTCAAACAGTGGGAAAATTTATGCAACAATCGGCGACGGGACAGAAATAAGGGAATGCCCAGCAGACAATACTGACGCAGTGTTCTGTGGAACAGGCTCGCCTGCACAATTTATAGAAATGAAATACTATCTTTGGAGGAAATGAAAAAATGCAAAAAGGCATAATTTTCACGCTCTCAATTTTTTTGCTATTGATGAGCTTTGTGCTACTGCTTGAAAGCAACACTAAAACCTCTCAAAAACAAAACGAGACTGCAGCAATTCTTCGAACCTACCAAAAATTAAGCGACGCATTCAACAACCTGCACGCAAACATAATTGACCTAGGCATTAAAGGAAGCTTTAAAGAAACAAAAGAAAGAATCCTCCCATTCAAATTTGAAACAGACCAAAACACCATCTCGCTGCAGTTTGGCCTCCCAGTAAGAGAAGGAACTCTTGCAAGATACTTTGACACCGCAAACGCGTTTGAAATATTTGCAGAGGACAAAAATTACTCAAACTATTACACCGGCAAAAATGTTGCAGTAGAGGCTGCAAAAAACACGGGGTGGGGCGGCGGGCAAACAAGCCTGAATTTTGTGGTTGAACCATCCTGCATGAATATTTCAGCGCAGCAAACAGGAATGGTTTTTGGAAAAAGCTGGTGCAAAGACTTTGACCTAAGCGACACCACAAGAATTGACACAAACATCATAATAAGCACGCCAAACGAAGACCTTAACTCCATTAGCTGCTTTTGGAACGGAACTGAAAGCTGCCCAAACGACCCATATAACAACACTGACCCCCGGCCATATTTCCAGCTTGAAATTTTTGACGAAAACTGTTCTCTTTGCGCATTTTCCAACACAACTGCAAGCGGACACTTTGACAGCTCCCAAAACAACTGGATTGCAGTGCACTGCACCGGAACAGAATGCATTTCAAAACAAATTGACTTAAACCTTGCAGGAGAATTTTTGGCAACAAGAAGCACAAGCGGCCTGCCATCAACTGCGCTTGCAGCTATAACGCTCAAAGAAAGGATAAGAAAATTTTACTTTAACGATTTGAACATTTCAGTATCAGCCGACGACTTTAACTTTCGCATGAGGACACAAAGATGAGCTACAAATACCTCGCAATAGCTGCTGTCAGCCTGGCAATAATTTTTGGTTTTTATTACTTTTTTTCTCCACCGCAGTCAGCCTCTTCCCCAGAAATACTGATAACAAGTCAGCCGGAAAAAGGAATCGTTGGGGAAAAAATTGAATTTGAAATTCAAGCCAAAAGCGACAGCGAAATTGCAAAAATAATTTCAAAAACAGCATTCGAGCAAAAAGAAACCACCTGCAGCCAAAAGCAATGCAGCGCAACATTTGCACATTATTTCAGCAGAGCCGGAACGCACCAGATAGAATTCATAGCGCAAAACTCTGCTGGAAAAATTGGAACAAAAAAAATACTGGTAAAGGTTTTTGACTATACAAAAAAATGCGCTGACGGCACGGTGTTTGAAGAGTGCAGCAATACCAAGCCGCTTTACTGCAAGAGCGGAAAACTCGAAGAGCAATGCGGCAAATGCGGCTGCACGCAAGGAACTGAATGCATTGCGGAAACATGCCTGCCAGTTGCACTAAAACTCGAAATTGAAAAAATAAGCGATCCTCAAGCCAAACTAATTCCTGCTGGCAAAGAATTTTTTATAACCATCACCTTAAAAAATTCAAAAAACAAAATGGTTGCAAAAGGAGCCGCATACACTTTAAAAGTCTAAACACTTGGCCCAAAAAGCCTTGAAACAGAAAAAGCATTCACGCTGGAAAAAGAACTAAAACAAAATGAAACAACAGACATCGAAACTAAAATAGACGGGTTAATTGAGGGAAAATATGATGCACAAATTGAATTGCGGGCAAACAACCAAACAATAGACACTTTTTTTGCGCCCTCCTTTGTGCAGGCAAGCACTGACAAGGTCCCACCAGCCGCTCCCACAGGATTAACCGCAGAACTGTCTGGCAAAGAATCTGTGCTTTTGAAATGGAATCCAAACACTGAAGAAGACCTCGCAGGTTACCTTGTTTTTAAAAGCCAGACCATCAAAGCAACGCACATAACCTATTCCGAAATCCTTTCAGCGGAAAGGATCGAGAATGAAATTTCGCTGCCTGCAATTGAAAGCGGAGCACACTATTTTGTACTGAAAGCTTTTGATTATCTGGGAAACGAATCAGCGTACAGCAAAAGCGCAAGGATAGTCAAAGAGTAATTATTTATACAAGTAAGAGTCAAATAAATAAAAAAGCGGCGAAAAAAATGAAAAAAAAAGAAAAAAGGAGAAAAACTGCCAAAAAAGAAAAGAAAAAAAACAAAAAAACAAAACTGCTTGCAAAAAGGCTGAAAACTTTAAGCAAAGCAGACAAAAAAATTCACCGCAAACTCTCAAGCCTCGAGGTATGGATGAAAGAAATCCTCGAGCACAAAAAAGTGAACAAAAAAGAAATCGAAAAGCATGCAAAAAAAATA
>JACPKT010000138.1 GCA_016186855.1 Candidatus Iainarchaeum sp.
GGATTACTATGAAAAAAACAATTATTGTAATGAGTCTTTTTTCACTGGTGTTGACTTTTGGGTGTGTTTCAAATGATTCCACAGTGCACCACTAAACAACGGTGACGGTTGCTCCAGCACCTGCAAAAAAGAATACTGCGGGGACACAAAATGCAACAACAAAGAAACATGCAGCACCTGTGCAAAAGACTGCGGAGTATGCAAAACGCCGCTACCGAGCAGCACGACATCAACAGCCAGCTGAAACGCATTTTTCGCTAAAGCACCATTTAAATTTTGAATGGTTCACAAATGCTTACGTCTTTTTTTTATAGCAGTTTAAAGGAAAACAAGTAGCAGGTTTTTTATGAAGAAGGCAAAATTGGTTCAAAAAGAGCAGCAAATGGAAGAAATAAAGGAAGTTGAAGAACAGTTAAAGCAAGAGCCAGAAGAGGGCGAAGTTGACGAGTCAAAGCTGCCTTTCCCGCGCGCAACAATCGTAAACATGCTTAGAAAACAGTTAAGCACTGGAAAACAGATTAAAGGCCAAGTAAAAGACGAAATGAACATCTGGCTTGCAAAAATGGTTGAGCGCATTGCAAAAAAAATGGACGCCCACCCGTACACTTACGTGGACGGCTCAATGTTTCGCGAAGCAATCGAACCCTACGAAAACATCCAAGACATTGAAAGAGAAAAAGAAAGAATCATAAAACAGCTTGAAGTGATAAAAGCGGCCTGCGATGTTTTAATAAGCGAAGTTGACAGAAAGTTTGTAAAGTGAAGATTTTGGGGAGCCAGTGCCACTTCGGTGGCACAAAAGTGTAGCCTGATTTTGCAGGCTGTGGACAGAAAGTTTGTCAAGTGAAGGCCATTCAAAAAATGGGCAAGCTTCAAATTTTTTCTTTTGTTTTCAAAGTGCGAAAACCACTAATTTTTGTTTGAAGTATTTTTCTCACCTTTTTTGCAACCGCGCCGTTTGGGTTTTCGAACAAAAATGAGCGCAATTGGGTTTCGTTGTGGCACTTGCGCACCTGCGACGCCTTCTCAAAATCAATTATCACAGGCAGGCCGTTTCGAACAAGGATGTTCGCGCCTTTACCGGCCAACTGGCCGTGGTCCAGGCCAATTTCATCCAGTTTTTTTGCCTGCAAAAGCAAATTTTTAACGAATTTCTTTAACTGTTTTTTTGAAGGCTTTTTTTCAAACAGCCAACCGGCAAAAGTAACCCCGTTGACAAATTCCATCAAGATTGTGCGGGCCTTTTCATCAAAAGAAAAAAGCCGCGGGCCGATTTTTGCAGAGTTTGCAAGCGCCAAGTTTGAAGCCTCTTTTTGCACCATGTTTTTGCGCGGGCTTTTTGGCTTTTCAACCTTTAGGACAAACATTTTTCCCTCCTTGTTCTTTGCCAGAAAAACAATGCTGGAATAACCCTTTGAAATTTGTTTCAAAACACGAAGGCCACTTCTTTTCAAAAACTCATCCAAAAGCCCTGACCTGTAAGCGTCTAAATCCAGTCCATTCAAACCAACGTTTTTTACCTTCATATCCATCAAAATTTTAGTTAGCTTTTTAAACCTTTTAGGGCAGAATTCTGTTAAATTACTGCTTATTTGTATTAGCAAAAAATTCATATAATGGAGGTATTTTTTATGGCTGAAGCGGAAATGAACCAACAACCAGTTATTTTCCTCACAGAGGGAAGCAAAAGGGTAAAGGGCAGAGACGCCCAAAGAATCAACATACTTATTGCGAAAGCTGTGGCAAACGCAGTCAAGAGCACTCTTGGCCCAAAGGGAATGGACAAAATGATTGTGGATGACCTTGGGGACATTACGATTTCAAACGATGGTGCAACAATTCTGCAGGAAATGAGCATTGACCACCCAGCAGGAAAAATGATGGTTGAAGTTGCAAAAACACAGGATGCAGAAGTCGGGGACGGAACAACAACAGCAGTTGTAATTGCTGGCGGGCTATTGGAGCGCTCTGAAAAACTGCTTGATGACGAAATCCACCCATCAATAATAATCAATGGCTACCGGCAGGCGGCTGAAAAGGCAAAAGAATTTTACGAAAACATTTCAGAGCCAGTAAAATTATCTGACACCAAAACGCTTGAAGACATAGCGGGTACTTCAATGACAGGAAAAAGCGCTGAAAGCGCAACAGAAATTGCAAAACTAGTCGTAAAAGCAGTTACACAAATAGCAGAAGAAAAGGACGGAAAAATAATTATAGACAAGGACAATATCAAGCTGGAAAAAAAGGCCGGGGCATCTTTGCACGCGTCCGAGCTTGTGCAGGGAATAATTGTTGACAAAGAGGTAGTGCACAGCGGAATGCCAAAAAAAGTTGACAACGCAAAAATTGCTCTTGTAGACGCTGCTTTTGAAATCAAAGGACCTGAAACTGACACAAAAATCAGCATCAACGACCCGGAACAATTGCAGGCATTTTTGGACCAGGAGGAAAAAGTACTCCGCAACATGGTGCAAAAAGTAAAGGACAGCGGTGCAAACGTTTTGGTATGCCAGAAGGGAATTGACGATGTTGCACAACACTTTTTGGCAAAAGAGCAAATACTTGCAGTCAGAAGGGTGAAAAAAAGCGACATGGACGCACTTGCAAGGGCAACAGGTGCAAAGGTTGCTTCAAGGATAAAAGACCTTTCAGCAGAATACCTTGGAAAGGCAAAACTTGTTGAGGAAAGAAAGGTTGCAGGTGACCAGATGGTGTTTGTTGAAGGATGCAAGAACCCAAAAGCGGTTTCACTACTGGTGCGCGGTGGCTCAGAGCATGTGGTGGATGAAGCAGAAAGAGCAGTGCACGATGCAATAGGGTCAGTCACCTCCGCATTAAAGGCTGGAAAAGTGCTCACGGGGGGCGGAAGCTCTGAAATCGAAGTGGCAATGAAATTGAGGCAGTTTGCAAAAACAGTTGGCGGAAGAGAACAGCTTGCGGTTGAAGCGTTCGCTGAAACCCTTGAAGTTATTCCAAGAACCCTTGCAGAAACAGCTGGGCTCAATCCGCTGGACGCAATAGTTGAGCTGAGGTCAAAGCATTCGAATGCAAACAGCAAACACATAGGAGTGGACGTGTACAAGGCAAAACTGGAGGACATGAAGGCGAAAAAAGTAATGGAGCCCTTGAGCGTCAAAACACAGGCAATTACTTCCGCATCCGAAGTCGCGGAAATGCTTTTGCGCATTGACGACATAATTGCAGGAAGCAGCAAGGGCAGAGGCGGCCCGCCAATGCCACCCGGCGGCATGGGCGGAATGGGGGACATGGA
>JACPKT010000021.1 GCA_016186855.1 Candidatus Iainarchaeum sp.
GGTTCATGCACCACTCACCGCTGCCCAAAGAGCACTCCGGCTGGGTAATGCAGTTCTCTAAATTTTCCGAATCGCAAACTTTGCAAGATTGTGCACAATAACCCGCAAGCGTGTCACCGCACCACTGCATTCCAACAACAGCGCACTCACCCTGCGTTGCACAGCCAGCCGAGTTATCTGCAGAACAAGAACTGCATTTTGTAGAACAAAATTCTCCACACCATTCCCCCCCAAAACCATTACAAGAAGACTGGTCAAAGCAATTGTACAATTCGTTTTCATTGCAAGTCGGGCAGGAATCGGCACAATAAAACACGCCGTCAGAATTTTCGCACCACTTTGCGCCAGTTGATTCGCACTCGGTTTTTGCAGTGCAAAGCCAGGGCTCTTGTGGCGTGCAAGCAGGACACTCCGTGTCACTGCACCATGTTCCACACCACGTTCCACCAACACTATTGCAAGAATCCTCTGACACACAATTCTCGATGCCGCTTGCCTCGCACACCTTGCAAGAAGTGGAACAAAGGCCTTCAGTGCCAGACACCTTGCACCACTCCGCGCCAACGCCAATGCAGCTTCCCTCGCTGGAACAATTCCATGGCTTTAGCGGGTCACAAACAGGGCAAGTGCCAGAAGAACACCAAGAACCGCACCAGTTGCCACCCTCACTTGTGCATGCTGATTCATTCAAACAATTGTTAGGCAATTCTTTTGAACACTTTGGGCAAAAAGAAGAACACCAGCCGGAACCATCGCCGCTATCACACCACTCCAAACCAATCGTGGTGCACTGTCCAGCAGAAGAACAATTGCCAGGCGATGAAACGCTGCAGTTAGGACATGAATTAGAAGTGCACCAACTGTAACCATTACTTGACGAGCACCAGTTGCCGCCAGCATCAGAGCACTTTGTCCCAGAAAAACAATTCCACAAATTTGTCGAAGAACAAGTAGGGCAAAAACCAGTAGAGCACCAACCATAACCACCAGAGCCCTCACACCAATTGGCACCAGCAGTGCTGCACGAATCCTTGTCAGAGCAATTCCAAATGCTTGAACTGGAACAAACAGGGCAAGTGCCAGAAGAACACCAAGAACCGCACCAGTTACCGCTCGCAGTGCTGCACGAATCCTTGTCATAGCAATTCCAAACAGAACCCGCCGAACAAGTTGGACAAGAAGAACTACTGCACCAGCCGCCACTGCTAAAACTCGCCATGCCACCACTTGACTTGCACCAGTTACCGCTCGCACCAGTGCAGGTTGACTCAGAATAACAATTCCAAACAGAGGAACCAGAACAAGATGGACAGAAAGAACTGCTGCACCAGCCATAACCACCAGAACCCTCACACCAATTACCGCTCGCACCAGTACACCCAGATTTGTTATAGCAATTTCCCAAATTTGTCGAAGAACAGGTAGGGCAAGTTGAAGAGCACCAACCGCTACCCCCATAAGGGCTTGTGCACCACTGCGCACCAGCGCCAGTGCACGAAGACTCAGAATAACAATTTCCCGGAGAATCCTTAGAACAGGCAGGACAAGTGCTTGAAGAGCACCAGCCAGAACCGCCATAGCTTTCACACCAGTTGGCACCAGCTCCAGTGCACGCAGTCTTGTCATAACAATTCCAAGTGCTTGAAAAAGAGCAAACAGGGCAAGTTGAACTAGTGCAATAACCAGAAGTGCTGCCGCCATAACTACCCCCAGACTGGCACCAATTAGCTCCAGCAGTAGAACAAGTTGACTGAGTGTAACAATTCCACGAAGAATCCTTTGAACAAACAGGGCAAGAGGTAGAACAATAGCCGGCTCCACCGCCAGAAGAAGTGCACCACTGCGCACCAGCGCCAAGACAAGTAGATTCAGCATAACAGTTCCACGGGGAATCCTTTGAACAAACAGGACACGTGCCAGAAGAACAATACCCTCCACCAAAACCACTTGACGCACACCAGCTACCGCCAGCAGTAGTGCAGGAAGCGCTGTCATAACAATTCCAAACAGAAGTGTTTGAACAAGTTGGACAGGAAAAAGAGCACCATCCCCCACCACCCCCTCCACTCGAAGTGCACCACTGGGCACCAGTTGCCTCACAAGAAGTCTTATCATAACAATAAGAAGGATTGGTTGAACTACAAGTATAAGTTACAGTAGAAGCACCTCCCCCACCACAAGAAGAATAAGAGCACCAGCCAGAACCGCCACCCGTTGAAGTGCACCATTGCCCGCCGGCACCAGTGCATGAGGACTGGTCATAACAATAACTCAAATTAGTGTTACTGCAGGTTGGGCAAACAGAACTACTGCACCAGCCAGTTGAAGCTCCACCGCCACCTGAAGTGCACCAATAACCGCTTGCACCAGTACAGCTTGCAGAATCATAACAATTCCAAGTACTCGAAGAAGAACAAACAGGGCAAGTTGAAGTAGAGCAATAGCCACTCCCTCCGCCAGACACGCACCAGTTAGCGCCAGCACCAGTGCAAGTTGACTGCGAATAACAATTATAAGGGGTGCCACTTGAACAAACTGGGCAAGAACTTGTGCTACAATAGCCTGAAGTGCCACCACTGCTTCCGCTTGTCTGGCACCAATTTCCTCCAGCACCAGTGCAGGTAGACTGCGAACTACAGTTCCAAATCTGTGAAGAATCACAAGTGGGGCAAGTTGAAGTGCTGGAAGTGCAGTAAGTACCACACCATTTTGCGCCAGCGCCAGTGCAGGCGGAATCCGAATAACAGTTCCAATAATTTGCAGAAGTACAGGTTGAACTGCTTGCGCCACTTCCACAATCTGTCGGGCAGCTTGCGCTTGTTTCACTGCCTTCGCAAACATAATTCCCACAATAACCTGTCGAGCCGCCGGCACATGAACCAGCAGATGCAGCACTTGAATAACAATAATTAGAGCACCAATAACCACCAGCACCACTGCAAGCAGTTGAAGAAGTGCAGGCAGGAAAATTTGTAGAACTGCAAGTAGTGCCAGAGCCCCCAGTGCAAGAAGTTGAACTACTGGAGCAGTAATTGCCTGAAGCGCACCAGTATCCGCCGGCACCAGTGCAGTTTGATTCAGAATAACAGTTCCAAACAGCACTAGAAGTGCATTCAGTGCTCGGACAGGCACTTGAAGAACAGTAAGTACTGCACCATATACCCCCAGCCCCAGTGCAGGAAGCGCTGTCATAACAATACCAAACAGAAGAAGAACTGCAGGTGCTCTCGCCAAAAACATTAACAGCTATAGCTAAAAAAAACACTGTAAGCAAAATGTGTTTCCACATTAAACCCAATAATAAGAATTACCTTGCTTATAAGCCTTTCTGCTGGTCTTTTTGCAACCGTTCAGTGCGTAATTTTTAGCATCCAGCAACTGATGTATCAGTTTCATTAGAGCATGCCCCGAGTGTAATGTCACACAAGTCTTTTGTGCACTTGTTGCCGTCATCGCATTTTGGGCAGGTGAAAAAAGAACTGAAAGGGACATATTCGGCAATTCCAAGGTCCGCATGGTCGGCTGATAAAATTTTGTAAAAATATTCTGATGAATAGTTCAGGTTGTCCAAAACAATGCTGTGCTCAATAGTGTCCTCTGCTTTTGCCTTTGACTTTCTGTAAAAATTATCCACATCATATTTCACTTCAGATTTTCCAAGCTTGTTTGTTTTCCAAGTTATTTCCACAGAATTCTCACTCAATGCCCTTATTTGAGGCGAAATAATTTTTATTTTGTTCAAAGCATTGTCAACGCAGGCGCCGTCAAAACACTCGCTTTTTAGGCCACAAACCATGCCGTTTGTTTCATTCGAAAAAGTGCAGGTTTTTTCTGCGCCGCACGTATCCAGAGTACAGGCGTTTGCATCATCACAGTCAGTATCGCTTTCACAGGAGCGCAAAATTTTACCCCCAATAAGAATCGGCAAATTTAAGCAAACCTTTACAATGCCGCTGCACGAGTCCTTTGTTGAGACGTTTGCATCATCACAGTCAGCATCCACAACGCATTCGCGGGTGCAGTCAGAATCGGTTTCCTTAGTGCACTCTTTGGGACAATACTGGTCTCCGGCAATGCACTCCTTAATCCTCTCGTTTGAGCAAACCCTTGGAACTCCATCGCACTTGTCCACAGTCGAAGAGAGCCCGTCATTACAATCTGCACCAGTAACGCACTCATCAAGTTGTTTTTCTTTTCTGATGATGCAGTCCACAACTCCCGCCTCCACACCCACAAAAACAGTCAAATCCACTTTCTGGCTAACAGCATAAACCACAGTATACGGTTTTGCTGAAAGCTTGTTTGCACACTGCGGGTTCAGCTCTGAAAGCTTTTGTGCCATCTGTTCTGCAGAAAAATTTTCAGACGTAATTTCAACATCCGGGTCGTTGACCAATTGCTTTATTTTTTCAACATCAATTCCCTGCAGACTGCCTTGCTGCTGTGAGGCTGTGCAGCCAAACAAAAAAAGCGCAAAAAAAACCGCCAAAAAAATTTTTTTCATTGGAAAAGTAATACTCATTGCACTATTTAAATGTTTTTTCCAAAAAAAAATTTTCAAATTTAGGCAATAAAGTGCAGGACTAGCATTACAAAAACAAACAGCAAAACAAACGCGAGCACAAATTCCGGCGAAAGCTTTGGCCCACCCATGTCTTGGTCAAAAAAACGCATTATCCCAATGCTGGAACTGGGCCCCCCGCCAAAGCTTTTCATTTTTTCAAACTTCATTTACACACCCAAAAAATAAATATAACCACGTGCATTAATACTATATTATTTTACTTTAACAAAAATTTAATAAATTAATGATTAAAAAATTTAAGTGATGCTTTTTGAACAGCACTCAAAATACCTCAAAAGACCTTTACCACATAGTAATTCTGCTGCTATTAATTTTTGCGCTCTGGTTTTCAGTCAGCTGGTTTTTTGGTTGCAAAGCCGCGCCAGTGCCTTTTGGCTGTGATTTGTTTTGGGGAATTTTTCGCTTTCCAGAAGCAGGAAAAGCAAAAGTGCTGATAGTTTACGGAGACGGAGGACTTGGAAACCACAGACTGCTTGAAGAGACACTAAGCAACCCGGTTTTTTTTGTGGCGCGGCCTGAAAGCCAGCACATTGACAGGGTTACCCTTGGGAATCTGCGAAACTATGATTTAGTGATTGTTGAAGAAGCAAGACAGATGTCAAGCGAAGAACTCAAAATGTTCATTGATTTTGCTGCACTCGGCGGAAGGCTTGTTTGGACTGGAGATGCTGGAACAGTACTAAAAAAAGGCGACAAACTGCTTTTAGAGTACGAGCGGCCAAACGGGAGCAACGAAAACAGTGTTTTGAGCCCTTGGGCAAGAAAAATCGGAAACCAAGTGGTTGCATTTGACGAGCTCATTTCTGTAAATTTTCTTGGAAATTTTTGCGAACTAAAAACCTGCCCCCAAGTCCCCCAAATTGGAACTCTAGTAGCGCCGGACCGCGGCCACGACTTGGTGAAAGCAATAAGGCCCAACCTGAAAATGTTCGGCAATTTTGCAGTAGTTGAAACAAGAAAAAACTCTTACTCAAAAATCGTGCTCTCGGTTGACGTGCTCTCAGAGCTTGTGTCAGACCAGGACGTTTACTCTGACACTTACAACCCGCAGCAGTTTCCAGAGTGCAGCGATGGATTGGACAACGATGGAGATGGCCGAGTTGATTTCGACGGCCTTGACACCAACGGCGACGGAGCGCCTGACATTGAACGCGACCCCGGCTGCACCAGTGCAAGCGATGACTTTGAGGGTGGAACAGAACGCCCCGGAACAGAAAGAAGGGATGCAGAATGCGATGACGGGCTAGACAATGACCGTGACGCAAAAACAGATTTCCCAAACGATTCGTGCTGCCTTTCAGGCGACTGGGATGACGAGGCAAGCTGCACAGAAAATTTGACAGAGTGCTCTAACGGAATGGATGACGACGATGACGGAAAAATTGATTTCGGACAAGACTCCGGCTGCCGCTCTGCAGCAGACAACTCTGAGGGAAACAAAAGCCTTGGAAAAACTTTCCCGATAATTGTGACAAGCGGCTTTGGAGAGCGAGTGGCATACTATGCTATTCCACCAGAATTTTGGGTCAGCAACCAGATGCCAGTCAACCCAGAAACGGGCCAGCGATACTCTTATGCTTCGCTTGTGGAAAACATGTACTTTGGAATGATAGAATAATTTTTCACCAAAAAATTAATTGATTAAACCTAAAATTTAGCCATAGAAAATTCAGGCAAAAATTTTTTGTGATTTTCGCCACTTTAATGAAAACATTTATATATTTAGAAAAACATACTTGAAATACAATAATTATTTAAAACGAAAACGAGGAAAAATCTGTAATATTTGGTTTAACTGGTGAAAAAATGTATCCTGAAGGAGGCGCAGGTGGCGGTGGCGGCGGAGCAGGCGCGGACTATTATCCTGAAGAAGGATTAAAGGGAAAAATTGGTTACCACTTAGAAGGATTCATTCCACTCATTTTAATACTGATTATTGTTTTCTTTCTGGCAATAAGGTTTGACATTATTGATACAACCACGCCTGTCCTTGGCCCGATTGCCGACATTTTTGAAGGCGGGCAAAAGCCAATGCAATTGCTCATAGTTGGCTCTTCAAGCCAGGAAGTGATTGACGTTTTAAACCAAAACGACGATTTGGTTCACTACATTATAAGGACTGCTGACAGCCTTGAGAGAAGCCCGCGCGAGCAATTGGCACAATTTGACATCGTGATGATTGACCAAAGCCAAGAGCCAAACAAAGAGGTTTCAAGGGAATTAGGCGAAGCAGTTGAAAAA
>JACPKT010000147.1 GCA_016186855.1 Candidatus Iainarchaeum sp.
CCGCAATTTGCGAAGCCAGTGCCACCGCAGGTGGCACCCGTACCAGCCAGACGCTCTCTCGTACCAGCCGGACGAGACGGCTAAGCGAGCCCGGAGGGATTGGAACCCCCGACACCAGAACCGGAATATAGCCAGTTAGACTAATTTTCCTTTGGTCGCCCCAACCTTTGAAAGCATTAAGAGCTACACCGATAAAACGAATAAACGCTTTTTCTCAAGTGCTCTACCAGGCTGAGCTACGGGCCCACTACAAAAATATTATTTAGAAGAATTTTAAAACTTGCTAGCCCAACACAAAAAGCAAGTTTCTCAAAAATTAGGACAGAATTACTTTTGAACAAACTAAAGTGGGGCTGGCGAGATTTGAACTCGCGACACAACGGTCGCTGCCCCAACTTGGGCCTTCAGCCGTTTGCTCTCCGAAACCCACAACGAGCAGCAACTGCTCTCAATCGTGTCAGGCTGAGCTACAGCCCCATTATTATAGATTCGGCTGCGATTGCCTTTAAATAATTGTGCATTGAAACAAGTTTTTGTGCAGTCTTTTCAAGACGCCATCTTTTAATTGGGTGAAGAAAAAAATTCTGTTTTGCGAGTTTTACGATATCTTCTTGCCTTTCAATTTGCAGATAAGACGAAAAATTACCGGCATCTAAATATGGCCCGTTTACTGAAACAAGAAAGGTTCTTTGCACTAATTTTTTTAAGTTGCCCATTAGCGAAGATTTTTTCATTCTGATTTTTATTCGAGCTTGAGATTTAAATCCTGCTTCCACCGCTCTCGTGTCTCCGTCAGCATCAAATAAGCCTCTCAAAAACCACTGCTTAATATGGGTTGGTGCTGCTTCAATAGTTTTTGGGATAATTAGCTTTTCATATTTTTTTCCTATTGGAACTTCAAAAACTTTTGTTAAAAACTGATAAATTATTTTGTTTGATGGTTCAATATAATATGTGTTCTCCCCTTTATCTATGCGCTCTAACCTGATTTTGACATAAATTCCAAATAATTCAAAAAACAATTTCCTGACGAATTCTATTTGAATTAAAAATTCATCCGCTATTTTCATTTTGTATTCAAACCGGTTGAATTTTTTAAACGTTTTCCAAATGTTTTTTAGACCACCGTCACCTAAAAAATAGCCAATGAAATAGGCTAATTTAGGGCTTAAGTGTTTTGGAATTGAAGTTACGTTCCCACTGACATTTAAAAAATAGAAATCTGCGGTTTCATTAACAAATTTAATTTTTTTCTTATCATTATTCAAATCTTCAACAGAATAATTTAAACGAACCACAGGACTTGTCGGAATTTCTGATAATTTAAGCTCCTTCCGTTGAATATAACCGTATCTGGTTTTAATATGTGGATTTGCCATTTATTATATTTTTAATTTTGAGAATACCTTCTTTGCGGAACGCGCACACCGCATTTCCCCTGCAAAGCAATCATTCACAATTTTCAGGACACATTTTTCCTTAAACAGAAAACTCCGCAACCCTTGGCTTTAATGCTTTCGCCAGCTCTTTTGGATCCATCCTCACACTTTTAGTGTGAAGCCCCACATTGAATTCAACTATTTCGTTTTCAAAAATTTTTTTGTCAAAATAAGTGGGCAGCGGGTAAACAACCCCTATAGGGGAAACGCTTCCAATTTCGCAGCCGGTCTGTTGCAACACTTCTTGCGCTGACGCAAGCGAAAACTTTTTTTCACCGCAAAGAACTGCAAGTTTTTTCAAGTCAATTTTTTTGTCGCCTGAAACGCACGCCAAAACAAATTGTGTGGAGCTGGACTTTAACACAATTGCTTTAACACCCTGCGACAACTGTGCCTTGCGCACTTTTGCAGCCTGCTCTGAAGTGAAAACCGGCTCGTGCTCGAGCAATTCAAACTTTAAATTATTTTCTTTTAAGAAACCAATAATTTTTTCAAACTCTTTTTGGCCCATACATTTTTGCCTTAAAGCCTTTTCTTAACCACGATGTGACGCTTTTTATTAATTTTGGGTGGAAATATCAATGCAGGCAAATATCCTCTTTTAACAGATCTTCTGATTTTCCTTAAATAAGCCCGCCAGTAAATGTTTGCGGTGACAAATTTAGCGCCGCTGTTTCTTGCAATCTTTTCACGCTCCTCCACTGCCGCAGCCCCAAAACCAAAACCTCTAAACTGCGGCATGACATATTGATTAAAAAGAAACCCGATTTTTCCCTGCACACTCAAACCACACGCTCCAACAATTTCCCCGCCCCTGATTCCTTCAATTTCCCGATTATTTATGATTAAAAAAAACCTTGACCCAAATTCACTGTGCGCTCTTACCATCTCAGCAACGTTTTTTGGCGGCGTGGCATGGCCAATTGCGCCTTGCCTGAATACGTTCAAATATTGTGGAAACTCTGATAACCGAAGCTCTCTCAATAAAACCTTTGGCTTTTTTTCCACTGCCATCACACAAAAAAATTGACAAAATCGATTAAAAACAGATAGAATCCGATGTCACTGAAGAGAGCACAATTGGCCAACGGATTTTATAGTTGCCGAAGGCAAGTGCCATTGAACGAAGTGAAATGGCACAAAAGCGCCAGCCGATTTAGCGGCTGGTAACATATTACCGCCCCATCAACGATGGGGCACGTATGCGGTGTCAACGGACGCAAACGTTGAAGACGAGCCCGGAGGGATTGTGAACAGCCTTTTAAAAAAGGCTGGCGAAAATAAAAAAA
>JACPKT010000013.1 GCA_016186855.1 Candidatus Iainarchaeum sp.
CTTCACGGACAAAATCAATGATTGAAATTATTCGAAGGGAAAAGGGAATTGTTTGACGCCTAACAACATTTTTTCCCAAGACAATTTTTTGTTTTTGTCAATATTTTTTAAAAAATTGCCGAAGGCATTTTCGTCAGACTTTTTTAAAAGGCTGATGAGAAAGGAAAAGGGGCTGGTGTGAGTGAAGGTTGTTTTAAGGTTTGATGAGACAGTGCATGAAAACGCAAAAGAGCATTTTGAAAAATCCAAAAAGGCAAGAAAAAAACTCGCGGGACTAAAGAAAGCAATTTTTGAAATGGAGAAAAAAATAGGCCAAGCAAAGGCAAAAAAAGAACAGGCGCTAAAAGTAAAAGAAATTAAAAAGAAAAGGGAAAAAAAATGGTTTGAAAAATTCCACTGGTTTTACTCAAGCGACAGCTTTTTGATAATTGCAGGGCGCGACGCAAAAAGCAATGAAGTGCTTGTAAAAAAACACATGGAAACAAACGACATTTACTTTCACGCAGACATTTTTGGCGCACCACACACAGTAATTAAAACTGGCGGCAAGGTTCCAGCGCACACAACTTTAAATGAGGCAGCGCAGTTCGCAGCGATTTTTTCCCGAGCATGGAAGCAAAAGCTTGCAGCAGTGGATGTTTACTCAGTAAAACCAGAGCAGGTGAGCAAAAGCGCTCCAACAGGAGAAGCACTGGGAACAGGCGCATTCATGGTTTATGGCAAAAGAAACTGGTTTAAAAAAACACCTCTTGAATTTGCAATAGGAGTTAACTCTGAGGGAAGAATAATTTCAGGCCCAAAAACAGCAGTTGAAAAAAACTCGGAAACACTTTTGGAGATTGGCCAAGGCGAGGAAAGCAGCGGGGCGGCAGCTAAAAAAATAAACAAAGTTTTTGAGCACAAAACAGGCAAAAAAATTGACTTGGATGAAATAATTTCAATGCTGCCGGCCGGCGGAGTGAAAGTAAATAAATAATGGTGATTTAATGCCACGTGAAAAATAGTTAAATTAAAATGGCTTTTCAAAGAAATCGTTCTTTAGGAGAGACAAAATGTTGACGCAAAGGAAAAAAGACGTTGTCTTGCGGGTTGATGACCCTGACCCAAGCCACGTTGGAAGAAACATCATTACTTTGGACAAGAGGACAAAAGAGATTCTTGAGGTCACTTCAGGAGACATTGTGGAAATAGAGGGGACAAAAAAAACAGCGGCAGTAATTTGGCCGGCACGCCTGGAAGATGAAGGAAAAGGAATAATTAGAATGGACAACCTGATCCGAAGCAACAGCGGCGTAAACCTCGGCGACAAGGTGACCGCAAGAAAAGCATTGTACTCTGAGGCAAAAAGAGTGGTTCTTGCACCAACACAGGAAGTGAGGATAATTGCCTCAGGCTATGATAGGATTTTGAAAAAAAACTTCATCGGCAGACCATTAAACAAGGGAGACCACGTTTGGATAAGCGTTTTTGGCTCAGGGTTTGTTTACAAGGTTGTTGACACGCTCCCACGAGGAATTGTAAAAATAACCGATTTCACCCAATTCATTCTAAAAGAAGAGCCAATAAAAGATGACACCTCCTCGCTGCAAAAAATAACCTACGAAGACATTGGAGGACTGGAAGAGCAAGTGCAAAAAATAAGGGAAATGATTGAGCTTCCAATGCGCCACCCGGAAATTTTTCGAAAGCTTGGCATAAACCCGCCAAAAGGCGTGCTCTTGTTTGGCCCGCCCGGAACAGGCAAAACACTCTTAGCAAAAGCAGTTGCAACAGAAACCCAAGCACACTTCATTGCAATAAATAGTCCTGGAATTATGTGCGTTGGAAGTGAAACAAGCATATTGACAAACCCAAGCGGCGGGAAAAAAATAGAAGAACTGTTTGAGGAAGCACAAAAAAACGGAAAAATACTTAATGATGGAAAAATTAAAATAGTGCAATTAAAAAAGCCGAAAACAGTTTTTTCACTTGACAAAAACATGAAAATAAAAAAAGGAAAAATCACCCACATAACCAAATTAAAAGCAAAATCTTTCCTTGTAAAAACACGCCTTGGAGAAGAGATAAGTTGCTCTGCAAACCATCCATTCGCCTGCATGGATTCATTTGGAAACATTGCCTGGAAAACCGCAAAAGAACTTTCAAAAAGCGATTTAGTAGCAGTTGCAAAAAACCTGCCTGAAGGAAAACCAAAAGACTTTGATTATCTAAAGGATTTTGACAAAAACACTTGGATTAGAACAAAGCAAAAAATAATGAAGCTCAAAGAATTCAAAGGGACACAATCAGAAATTTTAGGCATAAAAATTGCCTCAAAAAGAAAAAATTTTGACAAAAAAGAGTTCATAAAACTGCCGAAAAAAAGTTCACCCGAGCTTTTGCGCTTGCTCGGATTAATGTATTCTGAAGGAAGCCTACAGTATGAGGGGCTTGAATTTGCAAACAACGAAGAAAAATTAAAGCAAGAGTTTACAATGCTTGCAAAAAAACTTTTTGGAATCAAGCCAGTCATAAAAAAACAGCGCGTAATTTGCTACTCGGTTGCTTTAAGGCACTTTTTTGAGCAATCACTAGGGTTTCCAAAAATTGGAAGAAGGGGAAACTATTCATTGCCACAATGGACTTTTGGCATTACAAAAAAAGAAACCGCTGCGTTTATCCAAGGATTTTTTGAAGGAGATGGAACAGTAAGCAAAGGAAAAGGCAACTATCCAACCGTCAGAATTTATTCTATTACAAGAAATGTCCTAAAAGACCTCTCAATTCTTTGCAGAAAAATTGGCATAGTAACAAAAATAGTTGACTGGAAAACAAGATTTTCTAATATGCTTGCACTTGTCGTGGCGGGAAACAGGTCAAGGGAAATTTTTGCAGAACAAATGAACTCAAACACAAAAAAATTTGAAATAATAAAAAAATGGTACAAAAAAAGGACAAAAAAAGGAGACGACCTGCAAATTCCAAACATTTCACCATTACTAAAGCAGATAAAACAAAAAAACAATTTAGTTTATGGAAAAACTCTGCCCGAAGGCCCTACAGAAAGGTATATTTCTGGCCGAGACCAGCTAACACAAAGAAAACTTGAAGAAATAAGCGCTCTAATGCCGTCAAAAGAACTTAAAACAATCGCGAGCGCACAGATGAGCTGGACAAAAATTGAAAGCATCAGAAAAGAAGGAGAAAAAGACCTCTTTGACTTGGCAGTTGAACCATACTCAAACTTTTTAGCCGGCCACACACTTTTAATAATGCATAACTCAAAATTCGTCGGGGAAGCCGAAGAAAGGATTCGAGATGTATTTAAGGAAGCAGAAAAAAACGCTCCAAGCATAATTTTTTTTGACGAAATTGACGCAATTGCCCCAAAAAGGGACGAAGTCATTGGAGAAGTCGAACGGCGTGTCGTTGCACAAATTCTTGCAGCAATGGACGGAATGGAAGCACGCGGAAACGTGATCGTCATCGCAGCGACTAACAGAATTAACAGTATCGACGAGGCATTAAGGCGCCCCGGAAGGTTTGACCGAGAAATAGAAATAGGAGTTCCAACAAAAACCGGCAGAAAAGGAATTCTTGCAATCCACACAAGGGGAATGCCAATTTCACCGCCAAACGATTCAATGTCATTTGCAGTCGCACTCGAAAAAATAAAAGTAATCGACGAGCAGAGAAAAAAAGAATTGGCAAACCAGTACAAAAAAGTACAGCCACAGGACAGGAAAAAATTCTTGGACAATCTGCAGGACAACGAGGGAAACGCAATAAACAGCGCACTCCTAGACCACTTTTTGGACGAACTTGCAGCACAGCTACACGGGTTTGTCGGCGCAGACCTCGAGTCACTGGCAAAAGAATCCGCAATGAAAGCGCTTAGAAGGTATTTACCAAAAATAAATTTAGAAGAGGAAACAATCCCCCCAGAAGTGCTTGAAGCGCTTGAAGTAAACAAAGCAGATTTCATGGAAGCACTAAAAGACGTGCAACCGTCTGCACTAAGAGAAGTTACAATAGAGGTTCCAAATGTAAGGTGGAGCGATATCGGTGGGTTGGAAAGCATTAAAAAAGAATTAAAGCAAGCAATAGAGTGGCCACTCAAAAACCCGGAACAATTCAAAAAACTCGGAATCACGCCACCACGGGGAGTGCTCTTGTTTGGCCCGCCCGGAACAGGCAAAACACTTTTGGCAAAAGCAGTTGCAACAGAAAAAGAGAGAAAGCCTACCCTATGATGAGGAACTTCTCGTGTTTGACGGAAAAAAAATTTTTAGGGAAAAAATCGGAAAAATAGTTGAGGAAAAAAAGAAATTAAAAGCAGTAACATTTGATTCGGATGGGCGGGTGATTTTTTCAGAAATAACCGACTTCATAAAACACCCATTAAAAGGAAAAATGTTTGAACTCACCACAAAAACCGGAAGAAAAATAAAAATAACGGACAAGCACTCGCTTTTTGGGCTCAAAGACCTTGAAATAGAGCCAATCACAATACACGAAATAACAGAGGGAAAAAGCGTAATAGCAGTGCCGGCAAGAATACCAAACATTTCAAACGAAGCAAAAGAAATAAACCTGTTTGAAGCACTTTACGCAAACGACAAAACAATGATAAAAAATGTGAAAAAGGGAATAAAAGAAACAATTGCAAAAGCAGGAATGACCATAGTTGCAAAAAACCTGAATGTTGAAAAAAAATATTTGTACGAAATAATAAGAAAAAATTTGCCAGTGAATGCAAAAGCGTTTCACAAACTAACAAACGAACTTGGGATAAAAACAGATTTTTTAAAAACACAAACAGGAATAAAAGGTGCAAGAAATTACATGAATACAATACTGCCTTTGTCAGGGGATTTGTTCAGGTTGATTGGGCAATGGGTTGCAGAAGGGGATTTTAATTCAAAAGTGACAAGAATACACGCATACAACCAAGAAATACGGTCAGATATTTTGCAGGCAATAAAAAAACTTGGGATTGGGAACGTTTCCGAATTTGAAACAAACATTGTGATAAATTCTTATATTTTCACACAAGCACTAAAAGAAGTGTTTGGATTAAAGGAAGGGGCTTTTTGCAAAACAGCACCCAAAATGCTCTTAACAACCAGCACAGAAAACGCGGCACAGTTCCTGAAAGGGTATTTCAGCGGACACGGGACAATAACCAAAACCGAAAGGGCATATTACATTGAAGCGACAACTGTAAGCAAAGAACTTGCAAAC
>JACPKT010000160.1 GCA_016186855.1 Candidatus Iainarchaeum sp.
CTTTGCGCACAAAAACTGTTTGTGCAGTTACCGCATGGCTCGCAAATTTCATCACAATATCCCTTATTGTCCTTGTTCGATTCCTGGCATTTACCGTAAACATCGCACTGTTCCCTGCAATTTTCTGCACTGCACTGCCAGCAGCCGTTGTCTTGGTTGCAGAGCGGCTCGCAAGCTCTTCCGCACTCCAAAAATTCGATACAGTCAGGGTCCTCGCAATCCAAAGTGTTGTCCGAGTCATCATCAATACCGTTGTCACAGGACTCGCTTCCGCCTTTTGTTGAAACGCATTGCGCATTAAAACAGGAATTGCCCTCGCCACACCAAGCGCTCTCTCCTCGGCAAAAAGAATTAACCTTTTTTTCTGAAACCTTAAAAAGCGTCTCCATAAAGTCAGTTGCGCTTATTTGCTCTTTTACAAAATTTGTAGTATGCTCGTTAAATAGGTATTCGAGAAGCGATTCAAGCTCGGCAATGGTGAAAGAAAAGTTTTCCCCATTAGCCTTTTCCGTTAAAACACTAAGGTACTCATTTAGCAAATATTTTTTTTCAATCAGACCTGCAGTATCGCCTGCCACTGCATTCTGCTTTATTGTAGAAACAAGCGACCTGAAGTCTTGGATGTTTTGTTCAACGGTTTGGTTAAATACCAGTTCTTTGTCAAATGATTCAAATTCTGGTTCTGTCTGGGGTCTAAATGGCATTATTTCTATCCAACTGTGAAAGCCGTGCCACTCTTCATTGATCATTTCATCCAAAAACCAAACTGCTTCCTTTTCTGCACTGCTGGCAATAGTTCCACTCCACCTAATTTTTGTAGAATTGCCTTTTGGTTTGTCAAAAAATTCAAGAATTGTTTGCAGGCACTCTGTCTTGTTTTGTTCTATAAGCTGGTTAAAAGTGCGCTCGTTTTCCACCAAAAACTCTGCAAGCTCTTGCCCGCCGCCACCGGTTTCATAAAAAGACTCGATTTTTTGTTTTACTTCACTTAAAAATGCGTCCTTGTCCACGGCAATTATTTCTTTCTTAAAACTTGTGTCAAAATCAACCCAATAATATGCAACAACACCGTCGGAGTATTCAGTCAAATGCGGCCACGCGTTTAAGGCTATCGTTATTTTTTTTCCATCAAAAACTTTTTTTTGCCAAGCAGGAACAGGCCTGGCTATTTTCACATCTCTTTTCAAGTTTTCAACCCAAACTCTGTCCTGAAATGAAGTTGGCTTTCCAAAAAGTTCTTCAACTTTTTCCATTGGCCACCCCGCAAATTCTTCCTGTCTTTTCTGCTCCCTAAACAGCGAGTCCAACTGTTGCGCCAGCTCTTCGATTTTTCTTTCATCTTTTTCTTCAACAGCTTTTCTGATTCCGTTCAATATTTTTACCCCCTCGCTGTTGCCGCGATTGATTAGCTCTGCTTCTGCCAAGTCAAACAGCCGTTCAAGTTCCTCAAAGTTGCCAGAATGGTAGGATTTTTCTGCCTGCTCAAAAATATTGAACAATTGCAAATCCTTCTCGCTTTGCTGGCCTTGTTCAAAAAAGTTTTCTCCAAAAAATTCTTTGTAAACCCGCTCCTTCAAAGAATTCATGTAAATTTTTAGCTGTAAATAATTTATTGTTCCATCCTCATATTGTGCCCCAAAAAATTTTGTTTGCTCTAATGCGCTTTCCAATTCAAAAGAAAAAACATTTGAAGCAAAAAAAACCAAAAATATTGCTGACAAAATCTTTTTCATTCTGTTCACTCCGGGCTTTTTGGCAGAAAGCCCATTTTTACAACAGCCCACCAGGCAATAATGGTTGCGGCAATTGTTGATGCAAACATGAGCCCAAGGTACCATGGAATGTCTGCTTTTGTGAATTCAAACATTGAGTTGCTTGCGACAGTTGCAATGGTGTTCGGTACAAGGAGTGCGGTTCCAACGATTGTGAGGATGCTTACAAGCATTGCAAGGCGGTTGTTTAAAATCTGGAGCTGGTTGTTGTAGATTGCCTGCACCACTTCAAGCCCGCTTGCAAGCACTTCGCTCATGTGTTCTGTCAGCGCAATGTGCACGTTGACCTCGTTGATGAGAACGTTTATCCTTACAAGGATTTTTTGGTCGTCAGTTATCAGGTCGGCGTCCCCATAGCGCAAAGAGTTTAAGGTGTCAATTATGGACCACATCCCGTTCAGGTAAAATATCAGCGCGTGCTTCATTTCATAAATTTCTTTTCCAACTTGTTCCCGCGGGGTTTTCTGGTCAACCAGTTGAAGGTTTATCTTGTCGCCGACACTCTCGATTTCCTGAAGGTGCTCAAAGTTTCGGCTGTTGTTTTCATCAATTACCCTTATCAGTATTAATGTCAGCTTGTCTGACCTGTTTGCTTTTGCAGGGAGTTTTCTTATGAACGTTTCAGCATATTTTCTCAGCCTGAAAAATCTTTTCACTTCTGTGGTATGGATTGATACAATCAGGTTTTCTTTGATTAGAATAAGGAGGGGAGACATTGTAACGTCAAAACCGCGTGCAAGTATTGCGGGAATTATGAGCCCCATTTCTGTTCCAAGGTCTTCGTAAGAGCTTCTAGTGTTCTTTAACAGGTTTTTTAAAAGGGGTTCGCTAAACCCGAGTTTTGTCGCAACGTTTTCGGCTTCTTGTTCAAAATTTTTTACAACAAAATCCACCCATGACAAGTGCTTGTCTTTGACAAATTCAACGAATTCTTCAACATTGTCTGAATCAAGGCGGGCAGTAGAGTTTTTTTCAGCAATCGCGGCACAAAAGCCGTTTCTTTCAAATGAAACGCCGTTTTTGTCGAGAATTTTTTGAATCATTGAATTCGCCTTTTTTTGGGGGGAAATATCTATTGATTCAAAGTTGAATAATAAATTATTGGTTGGAAAGCATATGTTTTTTTGACTATTGCACCTAAATCTTTGAGCAGCAATAAAATTTTGAAGGATTATGGATAAGGTGTCGGCCGCAGGTTTTATAGTGCTTGTATTGGGTGCAGGAATATCCCTAAACCAAGCCGTTTTTGGAATCACCCTTCTTATTCTCGGACTGTTAATGATGTTTTTTTCAACGCTCGTTGAAACTGCAAAAAAAATCAAGCACATTTAAACCACAACCCAGCCGCTCTTTAAAACATTTTTAAAACAAATTTGTCCGAGTTTTTTTTATAATAATTCAAAAGTATGTTGTATATTATCGCCCTGTCGTCTGACAGGGCATGTATAGATTGCCAGCGAATCTTTTCGCTGTTTTTTTATGATTGAAAGCATTAGTGCGCCAAGCGCTCCGGGAGTTTACCTGATGAAAAATGATTCCGGCGAAGTGATTTATGTCGGCAAGGCAAAGGACATCAAAAAAAGGGTTTTCTCTTATTTCCATAACAAAAAACTTGATGACAAGACACTAAAACTTGTGCAAAGCGTTTCATCAATCGACTACATCATAACCTACAACGAGACCGAAGCCCTGATTTTGGAGTCAAACCTGATAAAAAAATTCAAAGGCCGCTACAATGTTGAACTAAAAGAATCTTACAGGTACCCGTTTGTAAAAATTACTGGAGAAGATTTTCCAAAAATAGAGGTTGTTCGGGCGCCAAAAAAATCTATTAAAAACGCGAAAAATGTTTTCGGGCCATTTGTTGACGCCACTGGAAGGAAAAAAATGATTGACCTGGTGGAAAAAAATTTTCGCCTGCGCACCTGCAAAAAACTGCCAAAAAAAGCGTGCCTGAAATTTTATTTGGGGCAATGCAGTGCTCCGTGCATTGGAAACATTTC
>JACPKT010000148.1 GCA_016186855.1 Candidatus Iainarchaeum sp.
CATGACCATGTAGCCCAAGATTTCCGGCACAAAAGTTAGCGCCTTCAACTGCTCTTCTTTTGCAGCGCGCACGGGAAAATTCTGCACATAAAAAGTGAGATAGCCTGCAATTGCAAAAAATGGGCCAAAAATGTAGGCAAGGGAAAACAAAAAATTCCCCCCTGTTATCAGGTCGATTATGCCTGCAAGAGGCGAAAGATAAATAATTAACCCAAAAATTATTGCCCCCACAAAAGAGGCAATCATTGTAAACTTATATGCTGCCCCAAGCTCTTGGCCTGAAAGCTTCCAGTCCAAAAACTCTATTGCATTCTTGTTTTGTTCGGTTAGCTTTTCCCCACTCCCAAGACCGGGAGACATTTTAAAAATTCGTTTGCAGAAAACCACAAAAGGATGAACTGGCTTTGCAACAAGCCTTCCCTCTGCTTCTCCTCCAAACTCTTCTCGTTCAATTTTAATTTCCCGGTAAATTGCACCTGGAGAAACATCTGCACCAAAATCTTTTTCCCTTCGCTTTTCCCTTTCAACCATGCAACCAGCGCGCTAAAGTTTCTTTTTTGCAATAACCCTTTTGACAAACTGGTTTCTCACCCAGTTCTTCCACTTGCCCAAAACCTCCACATAATCAACCGAACCTTTTTCTTCAAGACTTTTTTGTTTTAACAGCAACAGTTTGTTGTGGGCTATGACAGAGTTTTCAGCTTCGAGCAGGTCCGGCAGCTTGAACTCGTTTTTTAACGAAACCAAAAACTCTTTTGAAGAGCCAAGCATTTTAATGTTCTCCCAAATTTTTTCAATTGAAAGCCCAGTGACTCCAGAAATTCTGTTAAAAATGTCTGATTCCTTCAAATTGTCCTCAAGCAATTCTAACTTGTCCTTTTTTGCATTGTACTGCATTAAATCCAAAAAACCGCCCTCACTTTCAGGGTCGCTGGTCCAATGCTTTTTCACCTCTGTCACCTGCACCACTCGCCTAACCCGCTCAAGCGAACCCGCAAACCTTATTGGCCGCGCGACAACAACAATATCAGTTGCCTTGAAAGAAGTGTTTGGCACATTCAAATCATTTACTATCCTGTCCCAAAATAACTAGCGCAGAGTCCCCAAGCCTTAACGCTGTTCTCAGGGCTTCTTCTGGAGCCACTTCAGTGCTCGTGGAACTGACGCTAATTGGAGAGCGCGTTTTCAAGCGCTGGATGTTAAAGCCGATGTCTTTCATGTAAGGCACAGGAATTTCTTCGGTATCTTCGATGACGATTCCCCGGTTGTTTTGAAGAATTTCCAAAATAAGCGACTGCAACAGGGATGTTTTTCCGCTGCCCCGGCTGCCGGTCACAAGCATTGTTGCCTGCGAATCAACAAAAAAAGACAACAAGCCTGCCCCAAGCGGTGAAATGAATTTTTTGTCAATGAACTGCGACAATGTCCAAGGCGTGACCTTGTGCAGGCGAAAAGCAAATGCAACCCCGTCTTGTGCAAGCGGCGGGCCAATGAGCGCAACCCTTGTGTCCATGTCTGCAAGGTTATAGTCAAGAACTGGGTGAGCTTCGTCAAAAGGCCGGCCACTCATTGCGCGGAATTTTGAAACAAGCGAATTTGCCTCGCCCTCAGTGTAAATAATGTTGGTCTCACACTCCCCAAACTCAGAGTGCACAAGGTAAATCGGCTTAGAGCCAATGGGGGAATCAATGAAAATGTCGGTGATTTTTTTGTCAGACAAAAGGATTTCCAAAATCCCGTATCCGACAGTGTAACGCGCAACCACCCCGCTCAATTCCACAATTTCCTCATTGGTCAAATTTATTTTGTACTGCTGCGAAATATCCTTAATTGTCGACTGGTAAACGCGCTCAAAATATTTCCTGCTTTTTGCAATAGAACTCAAAGAGGTTCTTCCTGGGCGGTATGAAGCCACAACTTCGCGCGTTTTGCTCAAAACAAAATACTTTTCTGGCGGAAGCGAATACTCCGGCGGGTTGATAAAGTAAAGCTTTTGGGTCTTAGTAGGGTGGCGGAACACCTGCACTGAAACATCCTTTACCTGGTACTCGTCAAGCAACTCCAGCTGCTCTTCCACAGACTCAAAAATTAATCTTGAACCGATAAAAGAAGGCTTTACGGCTGCCTCAAAAAAGCTCTTGTAAATTTCACTTGTTGGCGGGACAGTTTTAAGGTTCAACAAAAATTCGCGGGCACGCTTAATCAACTGCGTTGACTCCAAAACCTCTTTAACGTAAAGCAGGGTTTTGAGAAAAACATCGCTGTAGTCCTGCGTGCCTTCAGACTGCACCCTTGCGCGCTCTTCTTTTATTGCCTGCAAGAGCTCAAGATAGGATGCAATGGGGTCAAAATAAATGTTGTCATGGGTAATGCGCACAATCGTGTTGTGGCGTTCTCCAAAAAACTTTTCGCCCTCAACTTTTGAGTCGCCCAGGTGAGAATAGCTCCACACTGCCTCAACCGAAAACTTTTGCGCAACCTGCGAAATCTCTGAAAGCAGCTTTGTCTGGTCCTCGAAATAAATCCTTTCATAAACCTCTGCCAAAACAATGTCGTCAGCTTCGACTTCTTCAAGAATCTTTATCGCATGGTACATGCACGCTCGGTCATCAGAAATGGAAGAGCGGTAAACGCAGTCACGGCAATCAAAAATCAGGTGACGCTTTGCACCCTCTTCCTTCACAACCCACGGACCAACCTCAAAACCGCCGATTTTCACAGTGCTACCTTCAAATTTTTATTTTTCTTCTTCATATTATCACCCCATTGAAAATGGGGCACTTATGCGAACCAAACGAACGCAACCGTTTCCACCAATCTTCAACCAGCTTCACCCACAAAAACATTTTTTCATTGTAATCCAAAATTATATTCATATTATCGCCCTGCTAAAAGCAGGGCAGGTATGGATTGCAAACGAATCCTTTCGTTTTTTTA
>JACPKT010000149.1 GCA_016186855.1 Candidatus Iainarchaeum sp.
AAGAATTCGGCCAAACTTCAAGAACACTGTGAAAGAAATCTGGAAACTTTATGCAGTGTTTTCTTTTGTGGGATTCATCTTGCTGTACCTTCTTGGACTGGACTTTTTTGACGCACTGAATTATGCAATGTCTGCGCTTCCAACAAGCGGCCTTGGAATTAACTCTGCAGGGCTGTCAGGGCTTGACAATGTTTTGGCAGAACTCGTAATTGCGTTCCTGATGTTTTTGGGCGCGACAAATTTTTTGGTTTTCTACCTTTTTTTCAAAAAAGGCAATGCAAGTGCTTTCCGCAATGACCCAGAATTCCGGACACTGATAATACTGATAATCTTTTCAACGCTTTTGGTCTCGCCAAAGCTGATACAATTTTACGGGTCGGAGTTTCAAGGAATTTACGTGGGCTTTTTCACCACTGTTTCAGCAATTTCTGAGGGAGGGTTCCAAAACACCCCCATTTCTGACACTGCAGCCTGGGACGATTTTGTAAAACTCGTGCTCGTAGGCTTAATGATCATCGGCGGGGGCACGGCAAGCACTTCTGGGGGCTTAAAGCTTTCAAGGTTCATTTTGTCCATAAAATCGCTTCAGTGGAAAATAAAGGGGCTTTTTTTGCCAAGAGGCGCTTTTTTCAAAAAACAATTTGAAGGCACAAGCATAGAAGAGGAAAAATTAAAGGAAATAAACCACTTCATAATCCTTTACGCTTTTGGAATAATTGGCGGAGTAATGATTTTGACTTCACAAGGATTTCCTTTAAACAATGCATTGTTCGAAGTTGCGTCAGCACAGGGAAACGCGGGGCTTTCAAGTGGAATAACATCGATTGGAATGCCCTTTTTGTCAAAAATAACTCTTATCGCAAACATGCTGATAGGAAGGCTTGAATTCATTCCATTCATTGCTGCCGCAGGCTTTGGCTTATCGTTTTTAAGGAAAGCATAACTGTTTTAAACAAAAAAAAGCATTATACAGTGGGAAAAATGTACATCATAATTGCGGGAGGAGGAGACCTGGGCTATTATTTGGCCCAGCTATTGACTGAAGAAGAGCATGACGTGGTGTTGATTGACCGGGACGAAAAAGTCTGCGAAAAAATCAGCAGCGAACTCGACGTTGTCACAATCAAAGGCGATGCAACCGACCCAAAAATTCTTGAAAAAGCAGGCATTGAAGAGGCAGACGCACTTGTGGCGCTGACATCTGTTGATGAAACAAACATGGTAATCAGCCTGCTTGCAAAAGAGCTTGGCGCAAAAAACGTTGCAACAAGAATCGGAAGAGTAGAGTACGATGAAAAGGTCCTGAAAAAACTTGGAATAGATATAGTGATTCACCCCGAAGCTGCTGCCGCAGGCTACATTTTTGAACTCATTACAAAGCCGGAAATAATTGACCTTGCATTCATTTCCCGCGGGGACGCAGAAATAATGGAATTAAAAATTGAGGAAAACAGCCCTGCAGCCGGCAAAAAAATAGAGGAAATAGAAAACCCTCCTGGAAGCGCAATAATTGCATTAGTGGAAAACGAAAGCTTAATTATCCCAAAGCCCGATACGCAAATGAAGGCAGGAATGAAAATTTTAGTACTTGCAAAACAAGAAGTGGCAAACAAAATCAAAAAAATGCTGGTGTAATTCTTTAATCTTCGCTTGGAATTCTTCCGCTCCTGATGCGAGTTTTTAATTTACCAACTGCAGCTTTAGCTGGCGATTTTCCTATCCTAGCACTTTTTGCTCTTGATGACCTCATTCTTTTAGTTGGTGGAAGTATGGCTTTGGAGACTTGAGGGGTTTTTCTTCTAACCCGCTCAACTGGGTTAAGAACCAAGTGACGAACACGCCTTAACAATCCCGGAACAGGCATAAAACTCTTGAAATATAAGGAAAAAACGTTTATTTAAAAGTTTGGGAAAGGTATTTAAAAACAACTTGGGCACAATACTTTTTGGTAACAATGAAAAGTGAGTGTATTCACAAATAGTGGGCTAATTCTTGTTTTGGATGGTTACCAGAATAGTTTTTTTGCGAAAAGCACTTTATTTAACAAAAAATTAATTGAAAAACCATTTTATGGGCCAGTTGAAGACTTGGCAAATATGAGGTGGATGCAAACTGGCCTTTCAGTTTGGCGACCGTCGTCTAGCCTGGTTAGGATTCAGGGCTGTGGATCCTGGGAGCTGGGTTCAAATCCCAGCGGTCGCCTTAATAAAAATAAACAAGAGATGCGAAAATGACCACAGTTAAAGGAATGCGGCTTTGAGCCAATGCAGACACCCGCACTCGAAGATTTTGCAGTGCTCACAAAAAAAGGAGCAGGCGGGGAAACAGTAAAGGACGAAATCTATTATTTTAAGGACAAATCGAAAAGAGATGTAGGGTTAAGGTTTGACCTGACAGTGCCGCTTGCAAGAATTGTTGCAGGCAACCCCGCAATGGAAAAGCCATTTAAACGCTACCAGATTGAAAAAGTCTGGAGATATGACCGCCCGCAGGCAGGAAGGTACCGCGAGTTCACGCAGGCAGACGCAGACATCATCGGCGTAAAATCTGTTAAAGCAGAATTTGAATGCATTGCAATAGCTGCAGAAATACTGCGAGAGCTAAAAATTGACGGAAAAGTAAAGGTAAACAACAGAAAACTCCTTGAAGAAATTGCACTTGCAAGCGGGGTGACAAAAGAACAGGCAAAAGAGTGCTTTCGCTGCATTGACAAGCTCGAAAAAACAGGGAAAAAAGAAGTGGAAAAAGAACTGAAACAAAAAGGAATTAAAACGCAGATTTTAGGACAGCTTTCAAATTCTTTCAAAGAAATTGAAAAAAATTTTTCGAATTCCAATGGGTTTTTGGAATTAAAAGAATTGTTTGAATTGCTGGAAGAAAACAGTTTGATGGCGTTTGTAGAGTTTGACTTGGGCCTTGCGCGCGGCCTTGAATATTATACTGGAACTGTTTTTGAAGTGGCAAGCAGCGGGCCAAGCATTGGAGGCGGGGGAAGATACGATGATTTGGTCAAAAACTTTGGGGGCATTGATTCCCCGGCTGTTGGAATAAGTTTTGGGGTTGAGCGGATTCTTGAAATAATAAAGGAAAAAACCCTGGTGGAAAGCGCTACAATGGTTTTTGTCGCGCCAATTTCTAAAGAGTTTTTCCGCCCTGCTCTAAAGTTTGTGCAAAAGCTCCGCGCGCTTGGAACCCCGACAGAAATTGATTTGCTTTCGCGAAACATTTCCAGAAACCTTTTTTACGCGTCAAAAAAAGGAATCCCGTACGCAATTGTGTTGGGCGAAGACGAGTTTGAAA
>JACPKT010000155.1 GCA_016186855.1 Candidatus Iainarchaeum sp.
GATGGGGCTATAATAGGCAATATAATGCTGGATCACTATGAAAAAATATGTTTTTGTGGCAAGCTTGGTTTTTATTTTGGCACTTCTTGCAGGATGCACTCAAAGCGCTGGGTTAACGCTAACAAAAAAGTTAAATGGGGTTTTTTCAGAAACAGACTTTATTGAAAAAAAACAAATTGAAGAAAAAACCAATGAAAAAGAAAGCGAGCCAAAAAAAGCCTCTTTTTTGGACCAAATAAAGGCAGAGCTAATACCAAAAGGCAAGCCGGAGTATTCTGACTGGGCACTGCATTTTGACGCACAGCTGAACAGCTTGAACAAAATGATAGATTATGAAAACGAAATAATATTGGATGGAAAAGAGCTTGAACAGTACAAAAAAATTGCAAGTCAAACATTTTGCGAGTTCTGCTGTGGCCCGATTGAAATAGAAAAATGCGGCTGCAGGCACGCGCAAGGGTACCGCGGCATTGTGAAATTTTTGGTAAAAAATTACCCAGAGTATTCTGATGAAAAAATAATTGAAGAACAAGAAAAATGGAAGGCATCGTTTTTCCAGAAAGGGGCAATTTTTAAATATTTGAAAGAGCAAAAAGCACTTGAAAAGGTAAGCGAAGAAGAAATACAGCAGGTTGAAGAAATGATTGGAGCCTGCTAGGTGAAAAAATGGTTTTTGGAAAAGATGGAAAACACATTTTTGCAGGAACGCTTGCAGGCACGGCACTGCTTTTGTTTTATTTTGCAATTTTATCAATAGCAAATTCGCCTGCACACGCTATCACGCAGTTTTTTGACTTATGGTTCTGGGTGCTTGCACTTGCAGCGGGTTTTGGAACACAGGTCGGACTGTACTCATTCATCAGGACGACAATGAAAGAACGGGCTTTGAAAGGCGCTACTGCGCAAGTTGTTGCAGCAGGGGGAGTTTCAACCGGTTCAATGGTTGCCTGCTGTGCGCACCACTTGACAGATTTATTGCCAATCATCGGGCTTTCAGGGGCGGCAATTTTTTTGACACAATACCAGTTGTTTTTCATTTTAACGGGCATTTTTTCAAACACTGTGGGAATAACAATGATGCTTGGAATAATACAGCAGCACCAGTTGGCAGAAAATTGCACAATACTAAAAAATTTTATGCAATTTGATATGAAAAAAACCAAAAACCTGGCAATTGCCTTGTCTGTATTTGTTTTGGGAGTTGTTTTTTGGCTGACAGTGAACAGAATTGTTTAATGCGTTGAATGCGAATGGGTTTTCCACGAATTTGCACAATACTCGCAGCAGAAAGAAATTTCTTTCCCGCCAATTTTTTCCTTGTAGCCTCCCTTAAAGACCTCGCAGGCACAGTGAGCGCACTTTGAGATGCTTGGCTCAATCGCAATTTCTATAAGACCACCGAATTTTTGGAGCATTGCCTGGCAGAATTTCTTTCCAGTAGGAGTAAGCGAATACTGGACTTTGTCACGCTGTTGCCTTGCGCCAGACTTTATCAGGCCGCCTTCCTCAAGCTTTGAAAGGAAAGGGTAAATTTGGCCCGCACTGACTTTTTTTCCCAAGCGCTCGCTGATGGTTTTTATTAATTCGTAGCCGTGCTTTGGGTTTTCGTAAAGAAGGCACAGCGAATAAAATTTCACCATGTTAGTTACCTTTATTTCTTCCATAAAAACAAAACGAAGAAAAAGGTTTAAATACTGATATATCGTAATATGATATATTAATTTTTGGAGGCGTTTGAATGCACGATCACTGTTGTAGGCAGGCAGGAAAAGAACATTGCTGTCAAGAAGAAACAAAATGAGGGAAGATGAAGATGGGCGGATGTGGATGCTGTGACGGGGGCTGTTAAAGCCCTTTCTTTTTCAAAAAAAAACTTGGAGGAAAAAAATGGTTGAAAAATTGGACCCTCTCGCTTTTGGGTATTCTGCAGGAATTCTTTCTGCTGGAACAATTTTTTTGCTTGGCGCATTTGGAAACATGGGATTTTATTCAGGCGCCATGAAAATGATGCAACAGTCCCACATGTTTTTTTCACCGGCAAACCCTTTTGGGGTACTTGCCGGAATTGTTGAAGCAGCCATACTTGGTTTCATTATCGGATACTTGTTCGCGGCAATTTACAACAAATTTGCAAAATAAAAAAACGTTTGCGCCCGTTTACACCGCATATGTGTGCCATTTTCAATGGCACGATAATACAACATATACATTTGGATTACAATAAAAAAATTTGTAAATTTTTGGTTAGAGTTATATGGCTAAAGCAATTGACCCAATATGCAAAATGGCTGTGGACACAAAAACTGCCAGATTCTTTTCTGAAGCTGGCGGAAAAAAAACCTATTTTTGCTCAAGGCACTGCAAGGAAGTTTTTGAAGCACGGTTTAAAAGCAGTTCACAAAAGCAAAAAACAACTTTGGCGCCGGTTTTTTCAGACGAGCAAATGCACCAGTCGCATGAAACAACAACTGAGTCAAAAATTTCTCCAAGCAAAAAAACTGGCAAGGCGATTTTTGCAATTTCCGGCATGCATTGCGCAAACTGTGCGAACACTATTGAAAAAGCAGTGAAAAAAGTGCGGGGCGTTGTTGATGCAAGCGTAAATTTTGCCTCTGAAAAAGCCACAGTGGAATTTGACGCTCAAAACTGCAATGAAAACGAAATCGCAAAGGCAATCAATGCAACTGGCTACAAGGTGATTGGGCAAAAGTCAATCCAGCAGAAAAGCGCAGAACATTCAGAACACATGCAGGTTAAAAAAAGCAATGAAGAAGTGTTTGACCCGCACGCTCTCGCTCACGCAGTTGAAGAAAAAGAACTGCTTTTGAAAGTGAAAATTGGCTCTATTTTGGGTTTTTTGGTGATGCTTGGAAGCTTTCCGGAATTTTTCCCAGTCGCATCAATTTTTTCTCCTCTTGCAATACTGAATGACCCGCGGGTTTTAATGGTTTTGACTTTGCCCATACAGTTTTGGGTTGGAAAAACATTTTACGACGGCGCATTCATTGCGGCAA
>JACPKT010000014.1 GCA_016186855.1 Candidatus Iainarchaeum sp.
AGCTTTGGAATTACTGTAACGCTTTTTGTCCGAATCTGGCTACCCAATGCAAAGCCGATGAAAAGGATTACCCCAACTATCAGTGTTGCGGCATAAATTACATCTGACACCCATCCAAGTCTCCAGACAACAAACCCGAGCAAGAGCCATGCAAGCGGAAAAATCAGGCTGATTAGCCTCAAATTGTCTTCTTGGGCTGCGGCCTCAAGCCTTGCTTTTTCAACAATTTTTTGCCTTCTCCTGCATTCACAATCCTTACTTTTGGATTGTTTGGGTCGGCATCGTTTGGGTAAATCAGCACATCTTTTAGGGAACTCAATGGAAGGATTTCTGCCATTGCTTGTGCAATCATTGATTTCCCTGTTCCGGGCTGGCCTACAAGCAAAACGTTTCTTTTCTGCGCAGCAGCCTTCCTGATGATTTCAACCGCCTTTTCTTGGCCGACAACCTGGTCAATCAGCTTTTTTGGAACAACCGCATCTGAAGTGCCGTTAATGTTCGATAATTCAGGCTCTTGAAGCTCCAGAGAATTTTTTGAAGAAACAGTTTCAATATTTTCACTCATATATTTAATTTCTTTATTAATTAATTATTAAAAACTGTTTGCTTTGGACAGGTAAGAAAATAATAATTTTGTTCAAACAATTAGGTTAGTGATTTTATGGAAGAATTAAAGCTTGTTTTTTTGGGCACTGCCGCATCTGTTCCCACAAAAGAGCGCAACCTTTCAGCTGTAGCATTAAAACATTTGGGCGAATGGCTTTTGTTTGACTGCCCTGAAGGAACACAGCGCCAAATGATGACTGCCGGGGTTTCCTACCTCAAAATTCGTTACATTTTCATTTCGCATTTTCACGCCGACCATTTTCTGGGCTTGCCTGGAATGCTTGCAACAATGAGCATCCACCAGCGCGATTACCCGATAACAATTTTTGGGCCAAAAGGCATTCGGCAACGCGTAGGACAAGCAATTGACCTTTCAATGCTGAAAATAAATTTTGAAGTGCGCTGCAAAGAAGTCAAAAAAGGAACCATTGTGGACGAGGAAAAGTTTTTGGTGCGCGCTTTCCCCTTAAAACACGAAGTCCCATGCTATGGTTACTCTTTTCGGGAAGCCGACAAGCTAGGGGAATTTTCACGGGAAAAAGCGCTGACACTGCAGATTCCTGAAGGACCATTGTGGGGAAAATTACAGAAAGGCGAGGCCGTAAAAATCGGACTAAAAACCTTTAAGCCAGAGCAGGTCATGGACTTGTCAAAAGGAAGGCGTGGAAGAAAGGTTTCAGTAATTTTTGACACGCGGCCAGACAAAGAATACTTTAATGAAATAAAAGAATCTGACGTTTTGGTCCACGAAGCTACTTTTTTGCAGGAGCTTGCAAGCAGGGCAATTCAAACAAAACATTCAACCGCAAAAGAGGCTGGAGCGGTTGCGGCACAGACTCGGTGCAAAAAACTGGTGCTCACGCACATCAGCGCGCGCAACAAGGAAGAACAAAAACTCGAAAACGAAGCGCGCCAAGAGTTCGCTGACGTCACCGTGGCAAAGGATTTGATGGAAATTAAACTGTAAACCAGATTACTTCTTTCTTAAAACAATTAAAGCGTTTTTTCTGTCAAACATTAAAAGCTCAAAGCCAATTTTGGCAATTGCTTGAAAAAATTCTTTCGGCAGGCTTTTTGAAATGCCCCCGTAAAATTTTCCTGAAAAATGAAAAATCTTAGGGTTCTTTTCAGTGTTAAATTTTATTACACCTATGCCGCGAGATTTAAGCAGACTGTGAAGCCGTTCCAAAATTTCTGTGTCAGTCGGACTGTGAGGACTTAAAATCTTGTTTACGCGGACATAGCCAGACAATATGAAATTATCACTTACAAAAAAATCAAAAGAGTTTTCTTTAAATGGAATAGCTTCTGCACTTGCCCTTACAAACCTCTTGTTTCCAATTTCCTTGGCAACTTTTGCAGCAATTGCATTAAAGTCAAGTGGCACGGCAACAGCTCCCTTCTCCTGCAAAAATTTTGCAAATATCGAAAAAGAAGATGCAATGTGCAGAATTCTTTTTCCTTTAAGGTTTCCGCCGAATTTTTTCAAAGCGGCAAGAATTGGAGTATAATAAGGCAGTGTCCTGCCAAAATTGTCTTGAATGCCTCTGCTGAATTCCCCGTAAATTTCTGCACGGGTTTTAGCTTCAACTGACAGCCCAGTGCGCCGGTCATAATTGCCAATGCTTTTACTACTTCTTTTCAAGCGCTTTGAACTCAGCGCGTAATTAATTCTTCTGGCTCTTTTTTCTGGTTTCACAAAAGTATTAATTCACTGGGCAATAAAAGCTTTGCTTAATATTTTCAGCAAACTTTTAAATAAAACAATTAACTATTATGGTGCGGTATGAAGGCAGTTGTTCTTGCAGGCGGAAAGGGAGTTAGGCTTCGGCCATACACTGAAACTCTTCCAAAGGCAATGATTAAACTCGGCTCAAAGCCTCTATTGCAACGGATTTTGGAAAACACAAAACAGGCAGGGATCAAGGAAGCCATGCTAATTGTCGGATACAAAAAAGAATCAATAGAAGATTTTTTCAGGGAAGAATTCAAGGGAATAAAGCTTTCATATTTTGTGCAGCGCCAACAGCTTGGAACCGCGCACGCACTCAGCCTCGTGGAAGAATTTGTTGACGGAAATTTTTTGGCAATAAACGGGGATGTTTTGGTTGAAAGCACTGTCTTGGAAGAACTGGCAAAAGAGGATGAATTTGACTTGTTTGACACGCTTATTGCCGCAAGGGAAGTGAGTGACCCGTGGAGATATGGGTGTCTTCTCACGAGCGGAAACAAGGTGAAGGACATCATTGAAAAACCTTCGCCTGGCCAAGAGCCAAGCAACCTAGTGAATGCAGGCGTGTACCGTTTCAGTCAAAACATTTTTGGCGCAATAAAAAAAACCGATTTGAGCAAAAGAGGAGAATTTGAACTTGTTGACTCGATAAAAATCCTAATCAAAAGCGGGGTTCTTGTCGGGTACAGAAACTATACCGGCCGATGCAGCGAGCTTGGAGACCAATCTGACTTGGAAAAGCTGCAAAAAATAATAAAAGACTAGTTCGTCAAAAAATCTGGCATAAACTATTTTAATAACTATAGGGCTATAGTATTTGGGGTGGTTTAATGAGCACTACTATTCAAGTTGAAAAACCAACAAAAGAATTGTTAAACAATCTGAAAACAAATTACAATTCAAAAACATATGACGCGGTAATTATAACGCTTGTAAGAAAGAAAGAGCCTTCAATGTACGCAAAACTATCTAAAGGCAAAAAAGTATCAGTGAAAGAAATGGTGAATAGCCTGCGTGACAAAAGTGACAGATTATAAAGTATTCTTGGATTCAAGTGCGTGGCTTGGTTACTTCATTGGAAACATTCCGGAAACAAAAACATTCATTGACAGCAAAGAAACCATTCTATTTACTTCAATAATTTCAATTCATGAAATTTATAAACGACTTAAAAAACTCGGAAAATCAGAAAAGGAAATTGTAAACTCCCTCTCATTCATTGAAAACAACAGCATTATTGTGAATCTAAACAAAAGAATAGCAATTGACGCAGTACACAACTGTGAAAAACACAAATTGCATACAATTGACAGCCTGATTTACTCAAGCGCAATGCACATACAGACAGAATTTGTGACCGCAGACACTGACTTCAAAAACCTGCCAAAGGCAATTATTTTAACTTCAAAGTAGGGATTGCACTTTCTCTCCACTATTGGGAGGCGGGATTACTACATAACAAAAAGTATTTAAAAAACCAATAAGTAATATTATTTTGGTGAAAGAAATGCAGCAGATTAGGAGAATGCAATATACAAGAAGTGGTGAGCAAACAATGCAATTGCTGCTTTCTGAAAACAAAGAATTGAGAAGAGAAATTACTTTTCTTAAATCAAGACAAGACTTATTAGAAAATGAATTAACTAAAATAAAAAACACTGAAGCCCAAGTAATTGTCGTTAAGCAAATTTCTGACGCACAAGCACGAAAACTGATTTTAGATTATTTCAAAAAGAACAAAACAGCCAGAATCAGCGAAGTTCAAGAAAAATTAGGCATTGATTATTTACAGATTCTTAAAATAACTGATAAACTAAAGAAAAAAAAGCTTCTGGCTGACATGGATGAATGAACTGGAAGAGATTCAAGGCAAAAAAATTATTTGTGTATGTGACGAATTCGGAATAAAAAAGAAGTCCACAAAAGGAAGGCACAGCGCACAAATAGTAATTGCAGAAGGAAAAAAACTTCCAGCGTATGCATTCATTGACAAAGCTTTGGCATTTGTAACCAAGCAAACAAAAAGCGGTTTCCAGCCAAACGAAAGAATTGAAGGAAAAAGGCTTTATTGCGAATGCGAAAAACACCCTTTTCCAAAAGACTATTTACAGATAGACCAGATTCTTGGAAAAATAATGAGAAAACAGCTCAACTTGGTCGGAAACCCAGCACTTGCAAGAGTGGACAGAGAGCTAAAATATACAGGAACTTGAATATTCAAAAAGGGATGCATTATGAAAACAATTGTATTCAAAGTGTCGTATTCTGGCGGCAAAAAGTTTGAGCGAACATTTGAGTTCAATGAAACGCAAACTCTTGTAGATTTGCATGATACAATAATGAAAGAGCATTGGCAACAAGGCTTGTTAGAAGATTCAAAAAGCAATACCAGAATGCATTAAAGGAATGATGAAATTATTAGGCGTGGATTAAAGATGAATGAAAGTAAAGACAAATTATTTGTGATTGAAGAACCAAGCAAAAACTCAGTTATAGTAAAATATCTTATATCTACTTCACTTAATCCAGAATGCGCTTGCATAAAACTTTGCAAAGAACAAAGCTTGTCAAATGCATTGGGGAATGATTTAAAAGTAATAAAGAAATTTGCGGCCAAATATGTTCCAAAATCCATTAGAGTTATTAACAAAAGGCAATTTGAAGCGGGCATAGTTTTTCCTTTGGAAAACTGCGAAAATTCTTTAAGCATGTTATTGAGTGCTATGGGCGGAGATACATTTAATATCAAAAACTTGTATCCAATAAAAATCAAATCAGTTGAATTACCCGCGTCATTCGTCAAAAACTATGGCGGCCCAAATTTTGGAGTTGACGGAATTAGGAAAAAACTTAATTGCTATAATAGACCATTATTGTGTGGCCCTGTAAAGCCTTGTGTCGGGCTAAAACCTGATGAGTTCGCAAAAAGAGCAAAGGAGGCTTTACTTGGGGGAACAGACGTTGTCAAAGACGATGAACTTATTTCCAATCCCTCATATAACAAACTTGCAGTAAGAGCCGAAAAAGTAGCAAAAGCAGTCGAATATGCAGAAAAAATAACTGGTGAAAAGAAGATGTACTTTGCTTTTATTGGTTCTGGAAGTCCTGCACAGATAATGAAAAAAGCAGAAATAGCAAAAGAAAATTGCACTATTTCAAAGATTATGTGGGGCGGATAGTATAATCACGCCTGCCAAGTACGGCAGCTTTGATGTAATGACACGAGAAGAACACATACAAAATATTTCAGCTCAATTAAAAGAAATTCCAAAAATAAAAAGAACATTTCCGGCATTTTGTGGAGCTCAAGACTCACATACTATCCCCCTATTAAAAAAATATGTTAAAAGCAATGATTTCATTATAGTTTCTGGAACTGCATTATACGACCACCCAGAAGGACCTACTGAAGGCGCCAAATTATTGAGAAAAACGCTTAAC
>JACPKT010000156.1 GCA_016186855.1 Candidatus Iainarchaeum sp.
TTTAGTTATTTTAATTATGCTACTAGTATTGAGGCAATTAGTCCTGTTGTTCATTCCATGTGTGCAGAGTATTCAAAAGACGTATGTGCTATTGGCTCTGATGGGAATAAAAGAGTTGTTTTGTATAATGAAAAGGAATATGAGTGCCGTTGGAATGAAGTATCTGAAACCTGCCAGGCAGCTCATAAAAACATAATTCAAGAGAGAATGATAAATGTTTTTGGGCGGAACATTGACCCAGTATTCCTAGGGTTTATGTTGGCAGGAATACTCATAGGCACTGCATTTTATTGGTATTTTTATTTTAAGAAAAACATTTCAAAAGAAAAACCTGTTTTTAAAAAATTTATTTTATCAGCCATTGCAATGGCATTCATGGCATTCGTTCCTTTTATCATCAATATTTTTTCATTAATTCCAAGAAACAATAATAGTCCAATGGATTTAACTGCAGACACCATAGTGATTCCAATCTGGTTATTAATAACTGCTGTTGGAAATTTTTTAGTGTTAAATTATTATATTAAACTAGAAAAAACCAAATCAATCATTTTTGCTCTCGCCATTTCAATTTTGTCAAATTTTTACTTTTCCCTTTATTTTGTTGTAATACTATTAATGATAGTCATAACTGTTTTAACTTGCCCCACTTGCATTCGCCTAAACTAACATTTAGTCAATAAAATTATGGATTAATTAAATGGCCCCTACTATTTTTTTAGCCCTATGCAGTCGCTTTTATTTCCGCCAGTCTTTTTGGCTTGAGTTTCACAAGCGGCAGTATTAGAAGTTCCTTTGTTACTCTTGGAACAATGTTTTTTCCGTTCTTTTCCAGTTCAATTACGTGTAATTTTTCCAAGAGCTCTAAGTCCCGCATTACCGCGCTAAGCTGTCTGCCCGTTATTTCACTGAGCCCTGTAGCGTTTTTTGGTTTCTTGCTCTGAATCAGCCTTACAAGCTCCAGCCTTTTCTTTGTAAATATCTGAGTCATTTCTTCATCTGACAAGCTGAGCAATAGCCCTTTGTCTGGATACTTGTTTGGGTTTTCTAATACTTTGTTAAGAAACGCCATTACAGTGTCCCACTTCTCGTCTGTCATTTTATACTTCATTTTTTTCACCCCTTTTTTGTAAAAAATATTTTTTGTACTTTTCAAAATTTTTCTTTATCTCCAAAACAAAAAAAGTGACATTGTAGTTTAAGTCGCCTATAAAAGTGCGGATAGGCATTGGCTCCGGAGAAATCCAATACTTTTGTTCGTGCAAGTAGCCATGAGCAGTATCAACCCTGTAAATTTTCAAAATTGCAGGTTTCAAAAATTGTTCAAGTCCATGATTATTTGCCATTTCCTCGCCAAGTTTTTTACTTTGACCAGCGATTTTACCTTATGCTCTTGCTTTTATTTCCAGCAATGTTTCTTTTTGTGGAGCCGTTGATTCAATCATTGCAAGTTCGAGCGAAATTAATTGCTTGACTGTTTTGTTTTTAGTGTCAAGAGTATATAAAGTGGCTTTGGCAATTTTCCTGTTGGGTTTGATAACTCCAAGTTCTGCGAGGCGCTTGACATATTTTTTTACTGTAAGCCTGTTCAAGCCGGCATGTTTTGCAACGTCTTTTTGCGTGTAGTCAAAACCGATGTGCTCAATGAAATGGTCTAAAATGTTTGTCATGGGAGATGAACCCATCAAAAGAGCCAAATTTGATTCCTGCATTTTGCTCACAACCATGAATTAAAACTCTTGAATTAATAATAAAATTATAAACAAAATTATAAAACACAAAGTTTAAAACTATATCCTTTAAAAGCATACTATTATGGCCAAAGAGTCGGAGATTCCCTTAAAAGCCCAGATTATTTTTAAGCTGGTGCGAAGGAGGCAGTGGGGCGGAAAACATTCTGCAATTGATGACCTGAAAAAAGGCTTTCCCCCAAACACCCATAATGAAATTCAGGTCATTGCAGAAGAACTTATTAGTGAAAACCTTGTTTTGGTTAAAAAGGCGTTTTATTGCGCGCATGTTTCACTCAACCCTAAAAAATCTAAAGAAATTAAAGAATTCATAACAAAACATTACGGAGAAATTGCAAAGCCATATCTGTGAATTATTTGTATAGGATTTTTATTTTGTCCGGGTTTTAGGACGCTGTCCAGATTTTCGGACAAATTACAATTTTTTGGACAAAATCAAGGTTACACCTTCTTCAAGTAATTTTTTGTTTTAATCCGCGATAGTTTGTATAAATGCGGTTGCACTTCTCAAATTCAACAAATTTGGAAAATTGGCAGTATCGCCTACGCTTTTTGCAATGATAACCTCATTAATGCAAAGCGGTATTACCGTCCCGCCGCAGGCGGGCCACGTACGGCGTGTAAACGGAGCCAGCCGTTTACGGCGAAATCATCAGTATGTTGTCACCGCGGACAACGAGTTTTCCGTACCGGATTTTTGTGGAACCATTTTCAAGCATTTCGGCTTCTTCCAGCACAATATTCATGTGGATATCAAATGCCAAAAGCTTTCACCTGATTGAAAAATTGTTGTCTTTCAATAGTATCAGAACGTCTTTTCCAATGCTTTCGTTTAAAACATCAAATGGACGCGAACTCATTTTTTTTCACTCTCTTTTTGCTTTCAATGCTTTCATTCATTGGCTTTTTTTTTTAAAAATGCCAAAAATGCGCGCAAGAATTCCCCTCTTTTCGCCTTCGTCTATTTTTACTGAAAGCCCTGCAAGTTTTGCCGCTGTTTTTTGGATTGAAAGCGCTGCAGGGGAACCAGGATTTCTTACCATTAGGGGGGAAATTTTTTCAAACATAAAGGAGCGGCGAATTTCCTGGTCGTATGGCACTAGGCCGAAAACTGGCAATTCCAAAATTTTTTGGATGTCGTCAAACTTTATTTCTCCTTTTTCATGGCGTACAAAATTTACAATCACGCCAATTATTTTCACGTTCAAGCGCTGTGCAGTGATTTTTGCCTTTAGCGCGTCAGCAATTGACGGGGAATTTGGCATCGTCACAAGCAGCACTTCGTCTGCAGCTGCAATTGCAGCCATGACGCTTTTCTCTATGCCCGCCGGGCAGTCGAGCAGGATGAAATCAAACTGGTTTGAAATTGACTCAATAACACTTGAAAGCCTTTCTGGGTCAACTCTTCGGTAGTTTTCAATGGAAAGGCCGCTTGGAATTAGCTTTAACCCCATGGGGCCGTCATAAATCGCGTCCTGCACCGAGCTTTCACCAAGCAATACATCGTGAAGGGTTATGGGCGAACCCTGCATGTTAAGCAATAAGCTGAGGTTTGCCATTGCGACATCGGCATCAACCACGCAAACCTTTTGGTTTCGCTTGGCAAGCGCTATTCCAAGCTCTGCAGTAATAGTTGTTTTCCCAACGCCCCCTTTTCCTGAAAGAATTGCAATTACCCTGCCCAAACTTACACCTTATGTCATATATGCTGGATTACAATAAAGATTGGATTAATTAGCTTTAAAAGGGTTTATCAGAAAAATGCCCTCCAAAGCCTTTTTCAAGCAGCCTTTCTTTTTACCAAAAAAGCCTCAACTTCTTTTGCAATCGCCTTAAGCTCAACGGTTGAAAGGCTTGCAGCAGCCTTAACTATGTAAATTTTTCCTTTAAACGGCAAAAGCATGTACCAATCTTTTGTCTTTATCAACACTGCCTCGCTTTTTGGAATCTCGGAAGAAATATAGTTAAACAGTGCTGTTCCCACAACCGCCTCGCTTACCTCACTACCATTTGTAGTGGCGATTGTGGTGCCAGTAGAAGTTGAAACACAGATAGAGTCAACCAAGTGCTTTTGTTTTAAGACTTTCACGAGTTCAGTCACTTGAAAAACATCAGTATTAAACTTGTGCTTAGCAAGGTAATCCTCCATCACTGAAAGCTGTGCCAGAGCAGCCATTGAATCGTCAACGTCAAGCAGTTTTCCCGCAACGTTTCTAAGCACTGTTTTTGCCTTTGAAAAAATTGACATTGACTCACCCAAGCTCGCTTAAACCGAATTTTTTTAAAACGCTTTTGCGTGACTCGCTTTCACCCACAACGCTTGAAAGCGTTTTCTGCGCAAAAGAAGTAACGTATTGTCGTCTAATCATTCCTAATAAGTCGTTTCTTTTAAAAACGTTTGTGACTTTCAAGCGGTCATTAAATGCAACCACTAAATCAGCCTGCTGGACACTTAAAGAAACAATGTCCACAACGCCTTTTGGCGCTGCAAGGGAATTAAAGGTTTGGGCAACAGCATCTTTCCCAAAAACAATTATGTTGAAATTTGTGTACTCAAAAAATGACCCGATTAATTCCCCTCTTTTAAAAAGCAACGCGCCCTCTTCTACACCGGCATAACCCATAATTGTATCCACAACATAGCCGGTGAATTGCTTTTCAACGAGAGCCTTTAGCAAGCCACTGATATCAATGTTTTTTAGGTCAAGGTTTTCCTCAACAATTTCACCGCTTGGAAGGTTCATCATCTCGCCTCATTTTGACAATACAACCACGTGGTCGGCATTATTTTTGAGTGCAACAGCACTTGACTCTTCAGCCAAAACCACTATTGTTTCTTTTCCAGCACGCTTGGCCTTTATGATTGCCGGCAAAAAATCAGAGTCACGGGTGACAAAAACAATTGCATTAATTGTAGGGTTATATATTGCTTCAACTGCGTCAGCAGCCATGCTGACATCGATGTCCCCCACGGTTATAATGGATTCAAATCCTTGGTTTACCACTGCTTCCACGAGCTTGTTTGAAGCGTACTGGTTCAAAAAAACCCTGCCGACCTTAATTGTGCCGAATTTTCCCAAAATGCCCTTGACATCAGTCAGGCTTATGTTCAGTTCTTTTCTCAAAATGTTTGGGCCATCAACAAAAACAGCTAGATTTGCCAAATCCTTTTTTTTAACCGCTTTGGCAATCCTTTCCCTTACTTTTTCAAAAACCACAAAAAACACCAGAATAATAGTATAATTAAAATAATGCAAGTACCAATTAAAAAAGAATAATAATACATGCTTAGCCCAAAA
>JACPKT010000157.1 GCA_016186855.1 Candidatus Iainarchaeum sp.
CGACAACTGGGGACAAATCATACAACAATTAAGCATACATTTCGGAAAAAGAATGGAGGAATTCATAATTAATTAAATTGGAGAATCAGCAAAATTTGTTACACTCCCAACTTATTCCCAATACTTAACCCATCTTTTGTAAACATCATAGGGTTGTTCTTCTTTTATCCAATTTATTCTAATTTTTAAAGTATCTTTGTGATTGAGCATCATTTCCATTGCTAACTTACTAAATTCTATTCCCCTTGGATTTGTTCCTTCTTTTGGCAAATTCAGATAACCTTTAGTCCCAACTTTTTTGATTACTTCCATTTGCACACTAAGAGGCATGTAAAAAAAACTATCTTTGTCTTTTCCCCACCACGTTTGAACGAGTATAATGTCACATTTTGGTTTGTATTCTTTTAGGAAATCTTTAGAACTTTGGGCGTCAACAGTCCAAACTGCTTTTATCCCGCCTTTTTCAGTTATTGTTTTTATAGAAAGCCCTTTTCCATCAAGAATAACATCAATTTCTTTTTCAGTTGCAGGAATATTTGTATCTACTTTTTTTGCTCCAAACTTATGAATTAGCAAAGCAGCAATTATTTTTTCTCTTGTAAATCCAACTTCCATGCCTATTTTCCCGGCTCGGGAGTTCTCTATCTCTGCAATTCTAAATAATTTTGGCAGCCTTTCCTTTATTTTAGCAACAAGCACAGAATCTTGAAAAATTTGCTTAATTTCTGAATTTGGCATGAGAAATTAACGAATTTAAACTATAAAATTATTTGGATAACAAAATTTATGTGATTGAGAAACAAGTTGATATTGAAAGTTTAAAAGCGGCAGATAGAGCCAAAAAATATGGGTTTCCTTATTGCAAAGGCCTATTTCCTGATTGCCCAGACAAGCCAGATAAAAATCATCCAATGTGCAGAACATGCCCCGTTCTTGATGAAGATTTTAAAAGACAAAAAGGTATCGATTAACTGGACTTTTCGTGCAAGGCGCGGATTTAAATAAATTTCTTTTAGCAATTCTTTAAATGCCTAAAAAACAGGGATTTCCTGGAACATTTTTAAGCTATGGTGAAGAATACTTGCCTGGCAAAAACGCTTTTGAGGGACCCGAGGGAAACATCCACTCGTCATCCGTTGGTGAAGTGGTTTTTGACGAAAAGCAAAAAGTTGTAAGCGTTCTCGAAAAAACAAGGCAACCAGAGCTAATAGATGTCGGTTCTATAATTTACGGCACTGTAGGTGGAGTAAATGATTCAAAGGCTTTTGTGGACATTTTTGAAGCGCAAAAAAATGGCAATTTGAGGGTTTCAGGAAGCGCTTCAGCAGTTTTGATGGTTTTTAATGTGAAAGAAGAGTATGTGAAAGACCTGCACGAGCTGTTTAAAGTCGGGGACATTGTAAAGGCCAGGGTGTTGACTGTCAGCAAATTCACAATTGACCTTGAAACAAAAAGCGACCCATCGCTTGGGGTTGTCAAGGGATTTTGCACCAACTGCAGGGTTCCTCTAAGACAGTTTCACAACGGCTTCAAGTGCCCAAACTGCGCAATGGAAGCAAACAGGAAATTTTCCAACGACTATTTGTTAAAACACTAAAAAAAGGTGATTGGTTGGAACTCGAACTTGTAAAAGAAGAAAAAAATTATCTGGAGTTTTTTTTAAAAGGGGAGCGATACACTTTTCCCAACCTCTTGAAAAGCAGGCTAATGAATGACTCGGCAGTGACGTTTGTCTCAAACAAACTGGACCACTTTCTTTTGGACAAGACGCACTTTGTCCTGCGCACTGACGGGAAAAGCCCGCGCAAGGCAATTGAAGACGCCATTAAGGAAATTGAAAAAGACCTGTCTGATTTTGAGCGCGAAATAAAAAAAGCATTAAAATAACTATTGTGCAATTTTTTTCTAAAATTCAAAATTCTTTAATTATTTTTTTTTGGTGCTTTTAATGCTGAAAAAATTAAAGGAAAAACTGAAATGGCTTGACCCGTTCACTTACGTTGATTTGTACTTGATGCCCATTGTTAATCCAAAAAAAAATGAATCCGTTTCACTGCTCGTTTACCTTGTGTCTGCATTTGTTTTTGCATTCCTTATTTTCAATTTTCTCGGCTTAGTGCTTGGAACGTCTTCTCCAATGGTAATAGTCGTAAGCAACAGCATGGAGCCGGTCCTATTCCGCGGAGACGTAGTGATAATTTCTGGGGTAAAACCAGCTGATTTAAAGGCAGAAACAGTTAACCTGCCTATATCGCTGCTTGACTCTTTTCCACTTGAAGAGTATGCGGTGCCAATGTGTCTTGGCAGTTCCGGGAAAGAAGTTGAATGCAAAAATCTTCCAAACACCTGTCCTCCAAACTATAACACTTCCTCGATTCAGTTTGGAGAAAAAAAGATCGGAGTGAACACTTTTGGAGACATTATTGTGTACAATTCAAATGTTTTAAACGAGCCCATTATTCACCGCGTCGTTGCAAAGATTAATGCTGCTGACGGGGTGTATTTGCTCACCAAAGGAGACAACAAGTGCAATGCAAAAATTGACCAGCAGATTGGGATAAACCGCGGGGCTGTAAGGGCTGAAAAAATCGAGGGCAGGGCAATTTTCTGGTTCCCAAAAATTGGCTGTATAAAATTGTGGGTTTTTGACGATTTTTTGAGCCTTGTTTTGACCGGAAAGCTCCC
>JACPKT010000015.1 GCA_016186855.1 Candidatus Iainarchaeum sp.
CGAAGAATTCTTCGTCTATTCCGTCACTTGCAGGAGTGCCAGAAGGCAAAGTACCATCCAAACCCAAAGCCGTGTCTTGAGGGACCTGTGTGCACCCAAAAAGCAGAAAAAACAAGCCCAAAAATAAAACAAAATTTTTCATGCAAAGAAAAAATAACACCAAAAAAGCTTTAACTTTTTTCCCACAATCCAACAATCCAAAAACCATAAAATTAAACAAAAAAAAATAAAAGCCGCACTAAAAACGTTTAAATAAAGTTGCAGGTGATACCTCTATAGCTTAGCCAGCGAAGCCAGTGCCATTGAACGAAGTGAAATGGCGAAAATTTGACAACGGAATTTGCCGTTGCCGAAGGCAAGCGCCATCTTTAGATGGCGCAAAAGTGTCGCGTGATTTTGCACGCGTGCTGGGGTGGCAGAGTGGTCATGCACCCGCCTGCAGATCCAGTTGCGTCTGGATGACCCGCATACGTCGTCCCGATTTCATCGGGACATAAATATAATTCCTGTAAATAAAATGGCAATATTACCGCCACATCCTCAGATAGAGCACGTACGCGGCACAACCGGACGCAAGCGGACAGCGGGAGATCGCGAGTTCAAATCTCGCCCCCAGCTTAAGGGCATTAGTGCCTCAACCAGCTAATTTTTTACAGTTTAATTTCCGGTTTTGCGTTTTTTGCAGCTTTGAAGCACAACAGCCGCAAGTTCTGGAATAAAACCAGTCCAAAAATCACATGGTTAGTGCATTAGTGTAAAGCTGGGCTCAGTTCTTTTTTTATTTCAACAAATCATTTACAGCAGCTGAAAGCTGTTGGGAAACAAAAATTTCTATAAATGCGGCAAGTAAAAAAATCGGGAGAATAACAATTACAAATGTTTTTAGCAGTTCTGAAAAGAATTGCATTCTGGTTTTTTCGGGGGCAATTTTTTTATTGAAAAAAAATTTTAGTCCAATCAAAGTACCGAAAATACTGCTTATGATCAGTGCGGGTATTTCAAGAATGGCATGTGGTAAAAGTGCCAACAGGAAAATAAAAATATTTAAAGCGCTATACCCTGCAATTTTGAAAAAATAATCTGATCCAACTCCAAGGATTAGGCCATTATAAAAAATAATTAAAGCAGGCAAAATGAATGTCAACCCTGTAACGATTTCAAAAATGCCAGTATATGAATTATTTAAAAAAAGCAGAAAAAAATCTAAAATGATGTTACCACTGTCAAGATTTTCAAATTTTTTGGTACCATGGCTAAATAATCACCAGTTATTTCTTGAGGCAACAAGAAACCGCTAAATAATCCAAGAAAATAAAAAAAAGTCATTGCAATAGTTATTGATTTATTGTTGTTTAAAATTCCCAAAGTATAATTTACATATCTTTCCAGAATATCCTTTAGCCAACTGTAATTTTGGTTTTTATCAACAAAATTCTTATGCTTTGACGCCATCAACTCAACCCTCCGACTATTTTCAGCTATTTTCTGCTGCAATGCTTTCAATTCTTGCAGCGCCGTCCCCTTTAAAACCCAAGCAGTCATAGTTTAGCAGCAAAGCACGGAGAGCCGCCATGTCATAAGGCTCTTTTGACAGCACAAGTTTTAGCATGAGCTTGCTTGCAAGAGACCTTGAAGCCTTAATAGCCTCTGCTGCTGAAGAATTTTTTATGATTTTTAGAGGAATAAGGTTTGACACTTCAAACACTGGTATGGCAGCAGGGTCCCTTAAGGGGGTTGCCTCAAACTTTTCAACTGTTGGAAACCAAAAATCCTTTGAATAGCCAACAAATACCTGACAGCCGTTTTCAACAGCCGCGCTTCCAAGACCAACAAGGCACTTGCACGAGCGTGCAAAAGTAATGGAACCCCTCAGCAGATGCGATTCATCTTCGTCCAAAATGACCTCATCGTTGTGCCCACAAATCTCTGACTCGCTACCGTGGCCGTTGAAAAACACAAAGTCTGGGGAAATTTTTTCAAGCTTGGCAGTTACTTCCCCTTTATTTGCTTTATGACCGTCAGCAGTAAATACTTTTACCCCCCTTTCTTTTGCCTTTTCAAGTATTTCTTTGGACCATTCGTAAAGGTACTCCGTTGCCTTATCGTGCCTTGGCATTGTTACAAACAGTTTGTTCATTCAATCATCTTTGCAATGTGAGGCATCTTTCGCAAAAAATTTAGCTCCATCTCCTCTGCAGCCTTGCCCACTTTGCTTCCCTTTTCAACTTCTTGAATAAGTTGGTCGCGGGTAAAAGAGCCATAATCACCAATAGAAAAACTCACGTCTGGCGGAATAGTGCGAAGCCTTGTAACAACCAGTTTTTTCAAATACTCTTCATCCATTTCAATCACCAAGCAAGTTAAGGCTATCTATGTGCCTCAGTATCTCATCGCCCTTTTTGGTTTGGCCTTTTATCTCAATGTGGGCGGCAGACCAAGTAAACGGCTCGTCACCTATCACAGCCACTATTTCGTCCCTCATGTTAAGAGGTACTGCTGCATAAGCTCTTAAAAACTTGGAACGCAAAACCTCAATATTTTTTTCTTTGACCATCTCAATCATCCCTAAAAAAGGGTTCATTAAAACTTATTTAAAATTGGTCTTTCCACTAAAAGCATATAGTAGAAAGCATTTATAGAATAAAAACCTTCTCGCCAAAAAAAGGGGTTTTGAGGTAGTTTTTGACTTCCGCTGCAACGAGCCGGTTTTTTATAATCAGGATTATAAAATTTTATAATCTAGATTATAAACGGAAAAACCAATGGTTTGGGTTGTTTAAATTTTTCAAAAATCCGCCAAACTTGAACTGCAGCGCCCGTATCCCGCCCCCAGCTTTTGATATCTCAAGATATCTTTAAATATCTGTTTCTTCATAATTTTATTGTGGTTTGTTGCTTAAAGGAAAATATGAAATCATAATAAAGCGGCACGCGTTTATTCAAGCAATGAAGCGTGGAATAAGCCCAGATATTATTGAAGACACAATAAACCAAGGCAAAATGAAACACTTTGGAAAAAAAGTTTCGAAAAATGACAGTGATTTGCGTTGATGAAATCATTGGACATGTCATAAAAATTGTGACAATCGTGAGGAAGGTGAAAAAATGAATGTGAGCGGAGAGAACAAGCGCCATACAAAGTATGGCGCAAAAGTGTCAACTGATTTTGCAGTTGAGGTGAAAAAATGAAATGCACTAAATGCAGCTCAAAAATGGAAGAAAAAAAAGATGAAACGCCAGAAGGGGTTAGCTATACCTATTTTGCCTGCACAAATTGTGGAGAAGAAATAGTTGACATGAAACAATTGCACTCAGTGGCACAAAAATACAGGGAACTAAAAAAATATGTTGCAACTGTTTCAAAATGGGGAGAAAGCATAGCGATAAGAATACCGAAAGAATTAGCAGAAGAATACGGGTTAAAACCAAACAAACGAGTTAATTTGATTCCTGAAAAAGAGGCAATTAAAATAACCGCATAAATTCAATTTAAATTATTTTGTCAAAAATATACATTTATGTGGAAGGATTTGGCACCAAACCTGACAAGGCAAAGGCTAATTATTGAAGGCACAACTGAAAAAATAGTTGAACCCGCCCAGATCAAGGACTATTTGAAAAAGCTTTCACATCTCATTGGAATGAAAGCAAAAGGTGAAGTTCTAACATATTCAGCAGAAGAGCCACCAAAAGACGGGAAATGGAGTTCACTAAACATGGGCTATGCCGGCTGGCTTTATTGGATTTCTTCAGGCGTACATTTCCACTCTTATCCGACTAACCCACCAATTTTTAGCGTTGACGCTTATACATGCAAGCCATTTTCAGTTGAAAAAGCTGTCCAGTTCACAAAAAAATATTTCAACACAAAGGAAATCGTTTGGAAAGATTTATCATCAAGAGGCAAGCTTTCATTCAGCCAATGAAGCACAACACCACTCTAAAATTTACTTCTTGGATTAGCTGGTCTCTTGTAAAGTACCAAAACCTGAAATCCAAAGACTCAGTTCCGGCGGAATTGCATTAAGTCTTGCAACCACAAGCTTTCTCAAATAATCTTCATCCATTCAAAACACCAAACAATTAACGATTTTTAATTATAAATTCATATCATTGGACCTTTGGAAAAACGTTCAAGTAACCATAATTACTTTTAAAGTAATTATAAGAGACCAGAGATTTTCAATAGCTATTTTGCATCAAAACATTTATATATAAATTGTATACCATAGTATACAAATAACATAATAATTTGATTACTATGGAAGAAGTTTTATTTAAAAGGAAGGTTGTTGACGAAATCCTGAAATTTTTGGATTCCAAGCAAACACTAGTTATTTATGGGGCAAGGCAGGCAGGAAAAACCTCTCTTTTAAAGTACTTGATGAAACACCATCTCAAAGAGAACGCTTTTTACTTTGATTTAGAGTACCAGAACCTGCTTGACTTGTGCAATGAAGGTGACAAAGCCGTTTATGACTACCTCCTCCAAAAAGGGGCAGATGAAAAAAAGAAAGTTTTCCTAATCATTGACGAAATCCAGTACCTGGAAAACCCAAGCAAATTCATTAAAATATTTCACGACCATTACCCAAACATAAAGCTGCTTGTATCAGGCTCTTCCACTTTTGAAATCAAAAAAAAGTTCAAGGAAAGCCTTGTTGGAAGAACCATCACTTTTGAGTTATATCCTTTGAATTTTGAGGAATTTTTAACATTTAAAGGCAAAAGTTACAATCTCATAAAAGAAAATTCAAAAGCAATTAATGACGAGCTTGTTTTTTTGGCGCACGAGTTCATTAAATTTGGCGGATACCCGGCCATTGTTTTGGAAAAAGAAGAAGAAAAAAAGAAAGCTTACCTATTCCAAATAATCAGCACTTACATAAAAAAAGACATACGGGACATTGGAAAAATAAGAAACATTTCCACTTTCAACAAGCTTGTTGAAATCGTTGCATCACAGTCAGGGCAATTGCTCAACGTTGCAGAGATTGCAAGCACACTCGGGATAAGCAGAGTGACTGTTTTGGAATACCTTGACCTGCTTGAAAACACTTTTGTAATAAGAAGAATTGCCCCATTCCACAAAAACCTGAGAAGCGAGCTTTCAAAAAATCCAAAAATTTTTATGATGGACACGGGGTTTATGCATTTGCTCTGGCTAAAAGAATTTCCAGAAATAGTTTTCGGGCAAGCGTTTGAAACATTTGTATTTCTGGAGCTAATGAAGGCAGGAAAAAAAATCAGCTTTTGGAGAACCACAAACAAGCAAGAAATAGACTTCATTTTGCCAGAAAAAAAACTCTATGCAATTGAAGCAAAATACAGTTTTGGAAATGTTGACGCCAAAACCCTAAAGTTTTTTGAAGAAAATTATAAATCCAAAAGCGCAACAGTGGGATTAAAAGGGGAAAAAAGAGGAAAATATATATGGGAACTAATCAAAGAACTTGAAAATGAAGTGAGCTAAAAAAATGGGAACTACAACAATTTTCACAAGACACAATGACCTAAAAAACCCGCTGGACAAAATGACAAAAAAAGAATTGCAAGAACAAGCCAGTTATCCCCATACAAACAACAAGACAGGTTCCACGGCTGGCGAGCACCCATTGAACTGCACAATGGAAACATTGACATTCTCGTATGGTGGCAAGGCAGGTTAATGAAGCTTGATGAAGCCCCGAAAAAACTGGCACAAAAATATTACCACGGGCATAAGGGCAAAACGCTTAACTTATACGAATGGACAATACTCAAAAAATTCTTGAACACCCAATACAATATTTGGCGGAGTGCTAATAATTATAGGAACAGTTGTTTTAATTTTAAAAGGAAAGAAAGACAAAATCTAAAAAAATGACTTCGACATAATTGGTTAGTTAGAATTAAAAACCAAACGCTGGGAGGCAATTTATAATAAAAAAATGCATTCAATGGCTTTTGGGTAAAATCAAAGCTGTTGGTACATTAAAGCCAAAAAAAAGTAAAAAAAAGGAGTTGAAAGGTATGGCCAAAAAAACTGCAAAAAGCAGCACTACTAAAAAGAAATCCAAAAAAATGGAAACGGAAGAGGAAGAAGGAAGCGGCGCGGAAAGCGAAAGCGAAGAAATGGAAGAAGAAACAGAAATGAGCGAAGAAGAAGAGTAAAGCATTTTTTTCCTCTGATGGGCGGCAGAACTGCTGCCCGCATTAAAATTTTTTTTTTGAATAGATTATTTTCAATTTGGCACATACAGATGGCCAGTGAATCATTTCGTTGCAGAACAAACGAGTGCAATGGTTGTTTTGATAAAAATATTATATGCTGCAGAAGACAGCACACATGTGCGTTGTAACTACAAATTGGCAATGGAATAAATAGATTACTGTTCTTTTGCCAAATTGTTGCGGACGCAAACGTTTTTTTATGCCTGCTTTTAGTGCAAAAGTGTTGGATGCAAAAAGCCAAACCCACGAAGTGAAAACCTTAAGGTTTGACACAAGTGCAAAGCGATTTCTCAAAAAAAATTGCGTCACTAAAAGAAGGTGACAAAGTCAAAATACAAGGCCCTTTTGGAAAATTTGTCCTAGAAGAAAATCAAAAAAACGTTGTGATGCTTTCAGGCGGAATCGGCATCACCCCCCTTAGAAGTATGATACAGTACGCAACAGACAAAAACCTGCCGATAAAAATATGGCTTTTTTATTCAAACAAAAAACCAGATGACATCTCTTTCCTTGAAGAGCTGAACGCACTTGCGGAAACAAACAAAAACTTTAAAATAATTCACACAATAACCCGACCAGAAGAGTCAAAGCAAAAATGGGGCGGCCATATTGGAAGAATCGACAAAGAACTGATATCAAAAAATGTTTTAAATTTGGAGAAAAATGTTTTTTACATTTGCGGACCCCCTTCGATGGTTTCCGCGCTTGAAGAACTTGTGCAATCAATGAACATTCCGAAAGAAAAAATCAGAAAAGAGCTGTTTGCTGGATATGAGTAATGGAAAAAAAATGGTAAATTAAAAGTTTTTTTTATTTTTGCGTCTTAAAAAACTTGTCAGGCGTTATTGTGCCGCCCCAGTGTCCGACCAAATTGTTTGTATCCACGCAGATTTTGAGCCCTTCTTTTTTGGCCAATTTGCAGAAAACCAAATCCTCCCCCAAATCTTCCCCGTTGAATGGGTCAATCACGTGAAATGCTTTTGCCACACCATATTTTTCAGCCACTTTTTTCAGAGCACTCATTTTCATCAAAAGAAAGCCAAAGCCAACACCATCGACTTCAAAAACATATTTTTTATCCACTTCCTTTGGCGACTCATAGCCGCCGTTTTTTTCAAAGTAAAAAACAGGCGAAATGGGTTCCCTTTTTGTAACATAAAAAGCGGACATTAGATCTGCATTGTGTTGTTTTGCGGCTAAAAAAAGCATGGAAATGTTCTCAACAGAAAAAACCATGTCAGAATCAATCCACAGCAAAAATTCAACTGGGCCTTCTTTGTCGCGATTTAACACGTCTTCTGCAATTTTTCTGCGCGCAATTTGCAGGTATGTTCCACGGGTGCTTGAAAAACCAAGTTTGCCAAAAAGCTTTGGCGCACTGCCAAAAGCTGTAATGAACGAACTAAAAGAAGGAACCGGCACAAGCTCGTACAATGGGGTGCAAATTACAACGTGCCCGGCAATCTTTTCAGACATAAAAAATTAACCAAGGAAAAATATTTATTATAACCGCGGACGCCAATAATTTCTTTAAAATAAGAGCAAGGCATTTAAGTTATTTATCCAATCATTTTCCCGATGTCAGCATCGTGGCGAACAATTATTGGGGCCGCTTTTTGGTTTGAAGTTTTTTTTCGGTCAAAAAAATTTGTCAACTCTTCCCAGACTTCTTTTCCCTCTTTTTGCCTTAAAATTCTCCAAACAATCGGCTCTGGCTGCGCATAGCGTACCAGCACAAAATCGTCTTCTTTCAGAGAGCCTGCAAGAGATGGGTGAACCATTACAATTATCTGGTTTGTATCCCACATTTCAAGCTGGGCCTGCACTGAATTGTCAACCGCACTCGAATCTTTTGGGTTCCCACTAAAAATTCGCATAACCTTGCCCAAATGGTACACTTTAACCGACCAAAAAAACATTAAACAAGGTTAGATATTTAATAGTATTGCAATAAAAAAACGAAAAGATTCGTTTGCAATCCATACCTGCCCTGCTTTTAGCAGGGCGATAATATGAAGATAATTTTGGATGACCATGAAAAAAACCCTTGCGGGAGTTTACGCCGCATACATGGCCTTTCTGCGAAAGGCCGATAATAGGAATATAAATTTGGATGACCATGAAAAAAACCCTTTTCTTCCTGCTTGCACTGACCGTGCTTTTTGGCTGCATTGAAATAACAAAAAAACAGGCACAAAATATTCAGGAACAAGATGGGCAAAATGCGGATCAGAACGATTCAGTAATCCCGCCACTGGTTCCAGACCAGAACCTGCCAGAGCAGCCACCACAAGAACCAATTGACCAGAACGAGCCAGTTGAACCGCAAGAACCGCCCGAACCAGAAGCACCACTACAACCACCACCCGTTACTCCTCCGATAAAAAGTGATAACTGGGCTGACCTGATAGTCAACTCCAAAAGAATTGACTTGGCAGAAGGCGAATTTTTTGAAATAAACGGCGCAGGAAACATTGCTGGAGCAAAACTTAAAGTGACGCTTGAAAGCATTTTAATTACGCAAGGCCGGTACGCTGCAAGGTTTTTGCTTGAAAACCAAGCCGGCCAAGAGCTTGACCTAAGAACTTTTTTTGCAGGAGAAGACGTTTTCTTTGAAAACTCAAGCGGAGACCCTATTCAGATAGACGGAGTAATAACAGTCAACGCAGTGTATGTGGGCTAAAAAAAAAACAATTGCAAACGATTAAATAAACAAAAAACAATTCCTTGTAATGCCACAGGTTTCTAATAGAAAAAGACGAGGATTTCAAATTCCATTTGGAAGAAGAACGCTACCTATTAGTCAGAGGAGCGCAATGCCTGCAAGGCGTGAGCCCCAAGCTGCACGAAGTCAAAACCTTCCGCGCCAAAAACCTTTTAGAAAACTATTTAATCAACAGGCTCTTCAAAGAGCTGGCAGGCAAGCTGGAGCAATAATTGCCGAGCGCACGAGAATGGCAATAGAAGGCGAACAACTGGCTGAAAGAAGCGAGCACTTGGCTTTTGGTTGGCGGCAAGTGAAAGAAGAGGGCGAATTAAAGCGTGCATTTGAAAACCTTGCAAGATTTTACAAAAACCCGCAGAACGGAAAAAGGCCGGCAACAGGTGTCGGGGTGAAAATAAAACAAGTGATTTTACAGCACATTTTTGAGGCCAAGATAAAGTCTTTTGGCGAATTACTCGAATTTTTGAAAAAAAACGGGTTATATCGAAACGAGGGGGAATTTTTACGACTTTATGATTCGTTATTTGACCGGAAGGAAAAACTGCTTTTGCAAAAGCTTTTTCCATTGAAAAGAGAGTCTCACAATCAACTTTTTATTTTACGCTATCTCTACAGCCGACAATGAAACCTGCTATAAGCTTAAAAATCGTTTTGAAGGCAATCTCTTATTGTTTAAAGAGCTGTTTTTGAGCTTTTTTTGGTGAGTTTTGATGGGTCTTCGTCCAGGGCGATGCTATAGGAGAAGCAATAAGAGGGCTTACACTCGTTTAGCAATAACAGTGCATAAAAAAAACTATGTAGGGGCAGCGCCGGCGCTAAAAATTAGGCAGTTCAACATGGGAAATTCCATTAAAGAGTTCAGCCACATTCTTGACCTGAAAGTCACTGATGACGTGCAAATAAGGGACAATGCCATTGAAAGCATCAGGATTGCAATTAACCGGTTTTTGATGAAAAAAATCGGAAAAGACGCTTTTTTTATCAAAATAAGGGTTTTTCCTCACATTGTTTTGCGCGAAAACAAGCAAGCACAGGGTGCTGGCGCGGACAGAATAAGCAAAGGAATGAGCTTATCATTTGGAAAACCTGTTGGAAGAGCTGCACGGGTTTCACCAGGTCAAACAATTTTAAGCGTTCTGGTTGACAAAGAGCACGTTGAAATTGCAAAACAAGCGCTAAAGAGGGCCAATTCGAGAATCCCAAGCGGGATAGCAATAATAGTGCACACTGACACAAAATCTATAGGCACAAAGCCTTCAAAAATAAAAGAAGAGGTTGCGGAGGAAAAGAAAGAAACATTGGAAACAACAGAAAAGAAAGAGGGCGCAGAGGAAAAGAAAGAAGAAAAAGCCGGATAAGAAAAGCCAAAAAAAGAGGCAGGCAAAGAAAAAAAAATGGCTTAACTAATTTTTGAAAAATTTTTTGCTATCTATTTTTTTTAGTGCATTTATGCTTGAAATAAAATTGGATGAAGCAGTAAAAGAAATAAGGGAACTCAATGCAAAAACCGTTTTGGTGCAGCTGCCGGAAGGATTAAAACAGCACACCACAAAAATTGTCCAAACGCTCGAAGGCACTGGAGCACAGGTTTTTGTTTCAATGGACCCGCTTTTTGGCGCCTGCGATTTGGCGCTTGAAAAAATGAAACTGCTCCAAGCAGATTTGCTGATTCATTTAGGGCACGCGCCAATCCACCGCCCCGCAAACGTTTTTCACATTCCAGTTTATGACAAAATTCCAAAAAAAACTTTTAACGCCCTGATAAATTCTCTTGAGAAAG
>JACPKT010000145.1 GCA_016186855.1 Candidatus Iainarchaeum sp.
AATCCACAAAATTTTCCAGCCTATCTTGTTTTTTGCACTCACAATATTTACCACTGATGAAAGCCAGAGGATTAGAATTATAAGTGCAAGCAAGACCGCGCCCAATGCAAGGGCTACAATTGGCAGGTTCCAGCCGCCGCTTGCATCCTGCAAAAAGCCCAAATCGACCTGTAGCAGTGCAAAAAACATGAGAGAATAATTGTTTTTTTCCTATTTAAAGTTTTGCTCTTTAAATTTTTGAAGTTCTTCAAGAAAGCGTTTGACTGTTTTTGGCACGTTTTCTTTTTGAGTGCCAAGCAATTTTGCTGCCTCTTTTAAGGTTTCTTTGTCATTCAAATTTGTTTTCCTGTCAGAACTCAAGTTGAATTCTTTCTCTGAAAGTTTTTCTCCTTTTTTCCCTGCCTTGGCTGCCTTTTTCCACTTTAAAAAAAGCTCTTCAATTCTTGAAAGCACAAGTTCTTTTTTTACTCCAAGCAACTGCAAGGTCTGCGAAAGCGCTACGTTATCCATGCCATCTGCCTGTGTGAGAGCGTTTCCGCATACAAGTGAAATGCGGATGATTCCATCCTGCACTTTTGTTGAGCCGAGGATTTTTATTTTTCCAATTTCGCCGCTAAAGTTCGCGTGCGTCCCGCCGCAGGCTTCTGAATCCTCTTCGATTGAAACAATCCTCAAATTCCTGCCAGCAATGAAGCCACCCTGATAAATTCTCATGCCATATTTTTCCTCTGCAACTTCTCGTGGCAAAAACTCTTTTTTCACGGGCACGTTTTTTGCTATTATTTCGTAAGCACATTTTTGGAGTTCGTTTAGTTCTTTTTCGGACAGTTGTTCAAAATGAGTAATGTCAATTCTTCCCTTTTCAAGCGTTTTTGCAGCCCCTGCCTGATACGCGTGTGGCCCTAACAATTTTCTTGTGCACAAATTAACCACGTGCACTCCAGAATGGTGCTGCATGAGTTGTTTGCGCCTTTCAAAATCAATTTTGCCAAAAACATGTTGTCCTTCCATCAAAGTGTGGCTTGGAACTCGATGCAAAACCACGTCGCCCTGCTTGAAGGCTTCTGTTACCTTGAACTTTTCCAGAAAGCCCGTGTCAAAAATTTGCCCGCCGCTCGTCGGGTAAAAAGCGGTCTGGTCCAGCGCCACTAGTTCCCCAATGATTTTAACGATTTTTGCAGAAAATTCTGTTAACCTCCAGTCGTTGTAATACAAAATTTTTGTTTTTGGCACGCCGGTCAAATCAATTTTTTGCGTTTTTTTTGTGGCAGTGACCTGCTCTTTTTGCGCATGCCTTTCTGAAATCAGCGCGTAAAAGTTTTGTGGTACCACCGTGTTTTTGCCAACTTTTTTTGCCTCGAGTGCAAAAATCTCTGGGTTAATTCCGTGAGAATCATAAAACTCTATCAGCGCATCAGTGTCAAGCGGTTTTTTAATAGCCTGCAAGACAACCAGTGCAGTTCTTTGCTTGTTTTGTCGAAACTTTTTTTGCTCGCTTTCAATAATTTTTTCAACATCTTTTAGGTTTTGGCCCAGATGCGGGTAAAGAGACTTTAAATCGGCGACGTGTAGCTCAACAAGCTTTTGAAAATCCATGTCCCAACCGTTTTTTTCAATGAATTCCATTGCGCGGCGCATTATGACGCGCAAATTGTAGCCTCCCCCTGCATTTGAAGGCAATGCACCGTCAGTTAGAGCAACTAATGCAGCCCGTGAGTGCTCTCCAATTGAGTACAGCTCTGAAAGCAGCATTATTTTTTCCTTCAATTCTTTTACATCGACTGAAAGCTTTTTTGCAATTTCTTTCCAGACAAGCTCAATATCATTCACTTCATCAAAATTCAGCAATGCAGAATAAGGCAAAAACCTCTGCAAAAATTTTTCATCAGCTTTTACGCTTGTCTGCCTATACAGGTATTTTACAACACTTGGAAAGGTTGTCTCATAGCTCGTGCTTTTTCCAGTTGTAAACCATGGAATGCGCTCGTGGCCTTGCCCCATGTCCAAAACCTTGATGTCAAGCTCTTTAAATCCGCCTTCCGTTTGCCCATACTGCATGTACACTTGGTTTCCAATCTCCATTCCTCTTGAAAAAAACTCCATGCACGGCCCGAAGTTTCCACCGCCGGCCCATGCGTCTTCATGCACGAAAATTTCTTCTTCTGGAACGCCCATTCCTTTGTTTATCCATTCAAAATATTCTTTCCAGTAAACTTCCGGAGCATAATCTTTTTTTTTCTCAAAATGCAGCTGGCCAAGCATGTCAAAGCACACATAGTGCGAACCAGTCACTCCAACATTGTCAATGTCGTTAAAGCGAAGGCACAATTGTGGAATTATAACTGCATTGCTTTTTGGCTTTATTTCCCCGCTGACAACATATGGCTGAAAAGGATAAACTGACGCCCCCACCCAGTAAACGTCTGGCCGCCAGCGAGCAACAACAGGGTATGTTTTGTACTCAAAATAACCGAGCTTTTTGAAATGCTTTTTGAACGCATCCCACGCTCCCAAATAATCAAACTGTTTTTTTGCAGGTGAATCACCCACAAACCGGTAACCTCCAGAGCACGCTGGCTCGCCGCAAAAAACCGTGTACGCCTGCATTGACCAAAAAAATTTTTTGCAGTTCTCGCACTGTTTTCGCGAAAACCCAAACTCTTTCAATGCGCGCACTGGGTAATGCTTTTGCGGTTCGCGTGAGGCAATTTCACGGAAATCTGCCTTCACCTGCTTGTCAGTTTTCATTCAAAAAACCCTTGCATGAGTTTACGCCGCATACTTGTCTTGTCTTCGACAGGACGATAATATAGTTTTCCACGTAAACTAAATAAGCTTTTTTTCATTCAAAAAAAGATGAAATAAAAGGTTTTAAAGAGGAATTGGGAATTGGTTTAAAATTTACCAAAACGGTATCACAAGCCTTTCCACAGCCGCATTTGCATATTTTGCTGGATAGATGGAATGCTGTACAAACCGGTTATACCTTTTGCGGATTTCAATTTCAATTTCTTTAGGTGTTTTTGTTAAAACGCCCCCAAACTTTTTTTGAAGCTTTTTAATGAGGGCAGTGTTTTGTGAATCGCCATAAACACCTACAAAGCCCCTTGATTTTAAATCTGGTATTTTTTGGCCAAATAACCTTATCAAGTGGAGCATATCCCTTTTGGTTGTTGCATCAAAGTGAAGGTATAAAACCCGATCGCCTAATTTGAATTGGTTTGCAAGTGATTCCGGATTTGTTACCCGATGGCGCACGGCAATTATTTGTGGCCTTGAAAAGTGCACTGCAAGCCTTGCTTTAAGCGGCCCGCACAACCTGAATTTTGGCGGGTGCGATTTGCTTGCACTTTTCATTTTCGAAAAAAAACCAGCAATTAATCCTCTAACCATGATAAAATATCCATCCCATCATTTTTTTTTAATTAGGCAAAAAATGGAGCAGTGGGGAGTAAGCCGCCTTTTGTTCGCGTGCAAAGTCACGCGACACCTTTGCGCCATCTAAAGATGGCGCTAGCGCCACTGAAAGTGGCGCAAAAGTGCCAGCTGATTTTGCAGCTGTAGGCATTCGTCTCACACCGCTAAAAGCGGTGCGGCAGCAAATGCTGCTGCGTCTCTTTGGACTTGCACTCTTCCCTGAATGAACAGGGCCCAACCACCCGCCGTTTCATCAAACGGCTGGCTCCGTTTACACGCCATACATGTCCTGTCTAAAGACAGGGCGGTAGTATTACCGTCCCTTCAAAGAAGGGACACATACAGCTCGTAAACGGATCTGTCCGTTTGTATCGTTTCTGTTCAGGTGGACTCTCTTTCAAGAGTGATTTTTTTTGTGAGTGGACGGACTTTCCTCAGCTGCCCACAGCCTTTTTAAAAAAAAGGTTGTTAGGGCTACCGTCAGCCTCGCTCCCACTACTCCGATAATATTCTTGTTTTTAGTCTTTAAAAGGCTTTTGAAGCATTTTTTAAGGCGGGGGCTGAATGCAAATGTTTCTGGTTTACATCACCTGCAAGGATAAAAAAGAAGCCAGAAAAATTGCCAAAAAACTGTTGTCAGAAAGGCTAATTGGTTGTGCCAACATTGTGCAAAAAATTGAATCCATTTACTGGTGGAGGGGAAAATTAGTGCAGGTCCAAGAATCGCTTTTACTGTGTAAAACAACCAAAGAAAAAATTCCTGAAATAAAAAAAATGGTTAAAAGAGTCCACTCTTATTCTGTGCCATGCATTGAATTCATAAAAATTGCTGACCAGAACAAAGAATATTTTGAATGGTTAAAAAGAGTACTTGTGTATAGCAAATGGCAAAAGTAATTGAACACTTTATGGCCATTTGCATACCATGCAAACTGCAATAATGTTCAAATATTTATTCAGTTTGCTATATATTATCGTCCTGCCGCAGGCAGGACACATACGGATTGCCAGCGAATCCTTTCGCTGTTTTTTATTGTAACCCAAAATTATATGCCTATTATCGCCCCATTGAAAATGGGGCACATATGCGATGCAAACTGGCGCAACAGTTTTTTTACTTCATTTGCATCAAACCTACCAAATCGCCAAGCGATAAAATGACGGAAGGGATAGAAGTTATTGGCTCTACTTCCACTTGGCCAAACGGGATTGCAAGAATTATTCTTGTAAACAACCCAATCATTATCAGGGTATCATCAATTTCTGGAATTTGCGGCCCGCCTTCTTCCCAGTACGGTTTTACAGTTTGACTTCCTTCCAAATCTTTGATTATTGTTGACATGGTGTCATAGAAAAAACCATAATTCATTTTTATTGCTGCGTCCACTTCCTCTGGTTTTTGCTCTGGAAACTCCATTTTTACTAGGGTGGTTTTGTCAACTGACAAAAAAAACCACACTATTGTTTCAGATTCGTCATTTATTTCAAATACTATTTTTGCGTTGCCACCAAACGCACCGCTTATCCTGTTAATTGTCTGCATCACCTGCGGATCTTGGCGCATTTGCTCTATTTCTGTTGCAGTAG
>JACPKT010000146.1 GCA_016186855.1 Candidatus Iainarchaeum sp.
AGAATTCCACTGGGTTTCACCACAAACAGACATTACTTTTACTTGTGAAGACCAGCCCCCGCACCCGTCAGGCGGAGAACAATTGCTGTTTAAAGTGAATTATGACCTAGAAGGAGACATTACAGCCAAGTATTGTACAAGTTATGGGGGAATAATTGAGAATGGCTGGTGCGTTGTTGGTGCAGAAGAAGATTTCGTCTTTAATTTCAATGAAAAAGAAGACTCAGTGCACACATTGGAATATTTCTGCAGGGATGCAGTGGACAAGAAAAGCAATATTGAAATGCAGTGGTACAAGGTCGACAGCACAAAGCCTGTTATTTCAAAAGATATGTTTGGTCAATTTTCTGGCGACTGCCCTTCTGGAACTGATTTAGAGCACGGTGATTGTTATGTTGCAGACAACGAGAGTAGCGGCGTAAATATATCAGCTGTAGACGGAATAATGCAAGGAGCAGAAATGTGCGTAGTAGGCAGTGTTAAATGCAATTACAAAGTCTGGTGGCATACAAGCGAAGAAATGTGTGACAAAAAATATGATGGCGAAAGGTGTTTGGTCGAAGAAGGCAAATTTAATGAGGCGGGCACTAACATAATTTTTAATGAAGACTCGACACATGATTTGGAAATAACCTGTTGGGACGCGTTAAGAAACCAGAGTGAAGACACTGAAACATTCTTCGTTGACTCAACTCCGCCTGTAACAACAAAAACTTATGGAGAGCCGTTCTTTTCCTGCCAGAACTGGTGCGAAGAAGTCTGCGAATACGAGGGACCGGGAGACTGTGTCTATAGTTGCGTCAATAGTTCCCAGTGCGGAGGTTATGACCGCTTAGGGCACTTGTACCCTCAGTGGATTAATTCAACCACACCAATTACTTTGACAGCCGAAGATGAAAAAATAGGCGTTGACAAGATTTTTTGGAGAAATAATATTGTTCCGGATTATTATTGCGAACAGGCATATTTGTGCCAGCCATGTGAGTTTACACAATCAGAATGCGGTGAATTCACAGAATACAATGGGCCGTTCTTTAAAGGCCAAGAATCCTGCCATTTAATAGAGTACAAAAGCGTTGACAAGTTTGGAAATGAAGAAGAATTGAAATGGCAGTGCACATTTGTTGACAACACTTCACCGGAAGGCATCAAGGAAGTTGGAGAGCCAAATGTGCCGTGCGAGGAAGGCCAAGAGTGCGATTATTTTGTTTCAACTAGAACCCCAATTAATTTAGCTTGCACTGATGGGGGCAATCATCCAGTGAACCACGAAACTGTTAATTACAGGTTCAGCTTCCACGAGGACGGAGAATGGACTAACAGCGATTGGTTTATGGCAGAAGGCTCTGCAAATGTTTTCTTTGAAGAAGACTCATTGCACGATTTGGAATTCTTTTGCACAGATGCACTTGGAAATACAGGCGTAACCGACCGAGAACTTTTCTTTGTTGACACAGTGCCTCCAGTAATAACCAAAACGGTTGTTGGGCCACAGATTGGAACATGCCCGCCGCAAAATGAAGATGACCAAACCGATGGAGATGGCCAAACTGAAGGCGACGAAGGCGACAGATGCAGAATTGACGGCACAACAGAAATCCACGTGAATGCAGTCGACCAAGAACCACACCCAGTCGGTAATGTGACTTGCACTTGGGGTTACGAAGTCGTAGATGACGACCAAAGCAATGGAGTAGCAGGAGGAATAGTAATTGAAACAAGATTAACACCGCCTTTCACAATTACGTTCCCGGAAGAATCAAAACACCTTTTATGGATTGAGTGCAGAGATGGACTGTACAATACTGTAACAGACTATGAGATTTTCTTTGTAGACAAGACGCCGCCAAAAACAATTAAAGTATACGGAGAGCCATTTATTGAAATGGGTGGGGCTGAATGGATTAGTTCTGTCACGCCAATTTCTTTGAGGGCAACCGACAGCTTTGGACCACACGATACAGGTGTGCAGGCAACTTTTTACAGGACAACGATTGTAAATGATGCTTATTGTGCAAACGAAGAAGACGGATTTGATTGCGAAGCCGCAGAGGGAAGCGGAAACTTCTTGCAATACAGTGGCGAACCATTCAATATTCCAGAACAATCCTGCCACTTGATAGAGTTTTACAGCGTTGACGGAGTTGAAAAAACTGAGAAGGCAAACAAGCAGTGTGCATTCGTGGACAACACTGGGCCAGATGCAGTAAAGTTTGTTGGGGAGCCGAAGACACAGTGGGACGGAAGAGATTCAATCTTTTACCCAGAAATTGGAGAGCAGTGCTGGCAAGGAGAAAATGGTTTGGAGTGCTGGAAGGTTACTTTGCTGACATCGGTTAACATGTCGTGCACTGACCCCGAGCCGCACCCAGTTGATAGTGAAACAATTTACTTCATGGCAGGGCTTGACGGAGAAGATGTGACTTTCGATTACTGTGAACGGTACCAAGGAGACTTTGATGAGGAAACAGGCTGGTGCCATGTGGAAAGAAGCGAACTGGAATTTTTCTTCTTTGAGGAAACGGAGCACAATTTGAAATTCTTTTGCGAGGATGCGCTTGGAAACAGGGGAGAAGTGGATGATGAAAAGTTCAAGGTTGAAGGAAGGCCTTTTGAAATACAATTGAACAAGAAATGGAATTTGATTTCAGTGCCGTTTGTATTATTGGAAGACAATCCAGAAATAGTATTTGAAAGCGTGGAAGAAAATCTGGACGCGGTTTGGAATTATGATGCACTTTCAGACCAGTGGTTTGTTTTCAGACCAACTGAAAATGGTTCAAATAATTTAGAATCAATTGAAACCGGTGACGGCTATTGGATTGCAATGCTCGAAGAAGACATGCTGTTAATTGGCGGTAGCTTGTTCAGCCCAATAACAACGCCGCCGGATAAGCCTTTAAAGAAAGGCTGGAATCTGATTGGTTATTATGGAACTGACGGAATGGAAGGTTACTTTGGGCCAGAGGAAAACGGGAAAAGAGCTCGCTGTGCATTGTTCTCTTTAGGGGAAAGCTTTTTGGACAAGGGCTGGACTTCATTACTTTCATATTGGGAACCCTTTAATCCAAATCAGTGGGTCGAGTTTAACTATTTAGACAGAATGGATGCAGGAGCGGGCTATTGGATTAATGCAAGCGACGAGGACAGCATTTACAGCTACACAACTGCCTGTAAATTTTTAGACTAGCCCACGGTTTATAAAACTTTTTTTATTAACTTTATATAGTGGTCGAATGAAAAATTTCAAGGTTTATGGTTTTTTGGCGCTTTTAAGCGCTTTTTTCGTATTTTCTGGTTTTGCGCTTGCCGTGCCTGGGATTCCGCACCAGTTCAAGGGAACGGTTACAGTAAATGGTTCTCCTGCGCCGGATGGTACTTTAGTGGATGCAAAAATTGAAAGCAGCACTTACAGGACGGCGACTGTTGGAGGGGTTTATGGAATGGACCCCGCTGAAACTTTTTTTGCGCAGGACCCAAACGGAAACAGGAGCGGAAAAACGATTGAATTTTTTGTAGACGGAATTGCTGCCGGAACACAGACTTTTATCAATGGCGAATTGACGGAATTAAACCTTTCGGTTACAAAAGAAGTTCCTCCAGCACCAGAACCACCACCTGGTGGTGGAAGCCCTCCAAGCTCTGGGGGCCCTGATGGTGGAAGCCCTGGCGGTGGCGTACCTGCGGGCGGTGGCACTGGCGGTGAAACTACTACAAATTTGCTCAAAATTGACAAAAC
>JACPKT010000158.1 GCA_016186855.1 Candidatus Iainarchaeum sp.
TTTAGAAACACTACTGCCTTCTCTCGTTTCCAAGACAGCGCCTGCTGAAAACAAAGGAACTGCTCTCTCGTTTAACCCTGACGGAACACAAACTGACGGGGTATGGTATTTCCACCTTCGCGCCTGCAATTCGAGCAGCCAGTGCAGCAGCACAAGCCACTTCAAGGCAAAAATTGACAAAAGCGGCCCAACGCAACCAATAGAACTCTCTTTGACGGCAAACCCTAATGGAACAGTTGACATAACCTGGAATGCAAGTTCAGAACGACCAGAAGGAGAAAATTCCGGAATAAAAGAATACAGGATATACAGAAGATTAAACGATGACACGCCCGACGATTCCGACGTGGTTGGAACAGTAACCACAACTTCTTTCACTGACAATGACACGGCATTAAACAACGGGGTAAGATACTATTACTGGGTAAGAGCGTTTGACAATGCCGGAAATTCGGGCACAATCAGCGGGGTACGGTCAATTCTTGTGACAAAAACCACTTCGTGCGCAATCAATTTCACTTCCAGCATTGAACAATTCATTAAAACAGGAGAGGCAAAAGTGAAAATCAGCAGCAGCACAGCAATGCAAGATGCGGAACTGACCGCAAAAATTTTGGGCGGGCAAACAATCCAGCAACAAGAAACCGATTACCAGAACACTTTTGTGGAAGCAACGTTAAACATTAACCAGTCGTTTGATGAAAGAACCCTTGAATTGACTTTAAGCGCGCAAGACTCTTCTGGAAGAGAGTGCTTTTATCGGAAAACACTGCAAATAGACGGCAGCGCGCCGGAAATAGAATGGACCAAGCCACTGGACGGGACCAATATAGACATGTCTTTGCCTCTGAATATTTCCGTCACTGCAACCGACCAAAAAAGCGGCGTTGAAAAAGTGGTTTTTTATTTCAAGCAAAAAGGCCTCACAACAAAAATTGGGGAAGACAGCGAGCCAACCGGAAGCGAGTATTCAGTAAACTTTAGCCCGCAAGGGCTAAAAAAAGGAGAAATTGAACTATTAGCCGAGGCATTTGATGGGGCCGGAAATAAAAAAGAAACAAAAATTTCGGCCAATGTTTCAAAAATTCCTATAGAGGAAACTGTTTATGACCGCACGGAATATAGTTTTAGGCTCTCTGAACTGGATTCGCTACTCAAACAAACAGGTTTAAAGGAAGAGCTTGCAATTGAAGCCAAAAATTTCCTGCAAAACAATTCTGTTTCAAGGGAATTTATAGTAACCCAGCTTGAAGAAGAATATTTTGCAAAAATACTCGTGGAATTCTTCAACAATTCAAATGAAAAACTGGACATAAAAATTGTTGAAATAGTTCCAAAAGCTTTTGCACAAAACGCAGCCCTAATTTCAAGCGAGAAAAACTTTGAAATAATACTAGACGACCCGGTAATTGAATTCACTTTTTTGCAAGTTGAACCGGGAGAAAAAATAGAATTAGAATACTCGCTAAAAAACCCGCTGACAAAACAAGAAGCAGACGAACTAATCGAAAAAAAACCTTCAGAACAGTTCAGTTCACCGCCAATAATACTAAATTCGAGCACAAACACCAAAGACGGATTTAGCACTAAGGGAATCCCGCCAAGCCTGATTTTGATTCTCCTTGCAGTTATAATAATTGCATTCATTGTGTTTGTTGCACTTGCAGCATTTGGTGGAGGACTCATACTGCACCTCCACAAAAAAGCAAACGAGGCACCACTGGCGCGCGAAGCCAAAGCAATAAAAAGAAGCCCTGGCCCAATGGAACAGGCGTCAGACCAGCTGAAAAACTGGTTTGCGCAAAAAGACATTGAAGAACAAAAGGGAAAACGCTTCAAGTGGAAGGGAAGCTAAAAAAGTTTTGGAACAATTTTAACTGAATCCTCTTTTTTAACCCTTGGAAACAATCTGTTCACAAATTTCGGGGCGCTTATTCTTTCAGTTCTGACCAGATAAATGAGCAGTGAAATTATAAACAACACCAAAGTTGTTGTTGCAACAGAAAAAAAATTCACCGGAATTCTAAAAATCACGTTTTCAACCAAAACAAGCATTGGGGTAAAAGTAATTGAAAAAACCATTGAAAAGGCAAAGCGCTCTAGGCGGTCAAGCGAATTTTTTTCAGGATAAAAGGCAAGAGTCCAAAAATAGCCCGGAACAATTGCCACAAGGGCAAAAACAACCAAGTTCGGAAGAATAGCAAACAAATCCACTTCCTGCCACATAAAAAAACTTTTGTTAAAAACATTAAAAAAAGCTTTCACTTATTTTACTGTTGGGTTAAAAATGAACTCAGTAGCAGTAGTCGGAGCCGGACCAGCAGGACTGTCAGTTGCAATCAACACGCAAAAAGCCGGGTGGAACACTATCGTAATAGAAGAGCACTCCGAAGTCGGCATACCAATTAACTGCACGGGCATTATAAGCAGGAGCGGAGTGGAAGAATTAGGGCTGGACATTGGAGACATCACCGTAAACGCAGTGCGCGGGGCGCGGATTTTTTCCCCAAGCAAAGAAGAACTATTAGTTCAAAGAAGCGAAAACGTTGCATACATAGTGGAGCGGGACAAGCTGGACAAAAAACTTGCAGCAGAAGCAGAAAAGGCAGGCGTGAAAATAAAAACAAGCACCACACTCCTCGATTACAGAAACAAGACACTTTTTGTGAAAAGCAGCGAGCACGGAGAAATACTTAAAGCAGAAATACTTGTTGGAGCCGATGGCCCTTATTCAAAAACCAGAAGCATTATGGGCACAAATGTTCCCAAGGAAAAATTTGTGCACGCATACCAGTTTCGGGTGAAAGGAAACTATGACAAGCACTTTGTAGAAGTGCACTTAGGCGATTTTGCAAAAGGATACTTCGCATGGGTGGTGCCAGAAAACGAGGAAATGGCAAGGGTCGGACTTGCAGTAAGCAGTGGCAGAAACGTGCGGGAAAGCTTTGAAAGCTTCATGCAAAAAACCGGCGGACAAGGCGAACGGTGCGACATGTGCAGCAAGCTCATCCCAACAGGAGAACCATTGAAAGAAATAGTCAAAGGAAACATTCTGCTTGTAGGGGACGCGGCGTTCCAGACAAAAGCAACCAGCATAGATTACGAGGAACCAATCGTTATTCTTGATGAGAACGGATATATAAAGAATGAAAAAATAGGAGTGCTTGCGGCAAACGAGCTGACAAATCCGGTCAATGAAATAATTTTATCAAAAGACAACGAAATTGCAATACCACAAAAAGACATATTGGCTTTCTCGCCAACACAAAAGGCAGAAACGAACGGATTTAGAATGGTGAAAACAATTTTAAGGCACGAAATTGACGAAGATTTGTATGAAATAATCCTTGAAAAAGGCTATCGTGTGAAGGCAACTGCAAGCCACAGCATAATGGTTGCAACAAAGGATGGTTTTGAAGCAAAACACACAAAAAAACTGCAAGCGGGCAAGGACATAATTGCACTCAATGCCAAAATTCCAATGGGAAAAATAATAGAAGAAATAAACCTTACAAAAGAATTTATGCGCCACTGCCCGGAGTTAATAAAAAAGATAAGCATTAAAGGGGCAAGGGAAAGAATCTATAAAAAACCAAGCGAAGTAGACAACGCAAAGAGAACGCAATATTGGTATCACAACATAATACCTCTGTCTGTGTTTGTGGACAAGGGAATAATTCCTGCACAAGCAATAATTTCTATGGCTAACAGCAGGCTTTCCTATAAAGACACACTAACTATAAGCCCGCAACTATGCAGGCTGCTTGGTTATTTTGCTGCAGAAGGCTCATATAAGAACAATAATCTTACAGTTACGTTTGGAATTAAAGATGTTGAGAGAGGCTATGTTAAAGATGCATTGGAGTGCATACGATTTGGCCTTGAAGTTGAACCAGAAAAATTAATTGTAAAAAAGCACCCACACACCAAAAAACCATCAGCTGTTTCAATTACGTTTGGCGGGACAATTGCAAAAAATCTTTTGATGAATGTGTTAAGATGTGGGAATAAAGCAAGAGGGAAGCAAGTCCCTTGGATAATTTTTAATGTAAAAGACGAGATGAAGAAAGAGTTCCTAAAAGGCTATTTGCGCGGCGACGGAACGATTAGGATAAGGGAACCAAAAGACACAAGGCACAGCGCCATAGAAATAAGTGTAAAAACAATCAGCAGAAAAATGGCAAGCGACATAGTTTTGCTGTCTTTCCAGCTTGGTATGTTCCCCTCAATAGAGGATTTCAAAGAAAGAAAAAACCACAGCATACTTGGAAAGAAGGTTATATGCAAAAATGGCTACAAAATATCTTACTCTAAAGCACAGGACATTCTTATGTTAAAAGATGTTTTTTATTCCACAGAAAAAAAAATAACTGAATTTTTTGCAGACAGGATCTCCAGAAGCACTAATAACCTACCAAAAGAACTTTTGGATATGGGGGTAAATCAATTCTCAAAAGAACTTGTAACAGAATTTGGCTCTTCAATTTATTCAAATTATAAAAACCTGCCTACTCAGCGGGTGAAAATGGTTTTGCAAAAATCAGGCAACAGGCACGAATTTTTGAAAAACATTGCATCACAGGGAATGATATTGCTTAAAGTGAGGGAAATAAAGAAAGTTATTCCTACAGAAAAATTTGTTTATGACGTCGAAATTCCGGAGACACAAATGTTTTGCGGTGGAATTGGGCCAATACTTCTCCACAATACAGGCGGCGGAATCCTTTCAGGAATAAAAGCAGGCAGGGCGTGCGCAAAAACAATTGACGAGTTTTACAAAAACAAAAAGCCATTGACAGATTATGCCGGTTACGTTTCCGGGCTAAACAAGGAACTGCACTTGCATTGGAAAATAAGAAA
>JACPKT010000006.1 GCA_016186855.1 Candidatus Iainarchaeum sp.
CAAAACAAAAAAAAGCCAAGACACAGAAACAACCAGCAGAGTCATAATCGAAAACTTCGCTCAACTAAACGTCGCCAGAGAAGAACAAAAAATCGACCTAACCCCAAAATACGTCACCTAAAAAACATAAGACGCACAGCCTGCCTTCGGGTTAGTTTTTTATATTTCATTTCCCTCATTATAACGGGTTTTTTTTTGTGGTAAGCAGGGAGCTTGTTCTTGATACAATCAAAAGAATGCGAGGCAGTGGAATTGACGACCAGACAATTTCCTCCACCTTAAAAGACATTGGTCTTTCCGACAAGGAAATCAATGAATTCATGTCTGAAGCAACTGGTGGCGGTGGCGCAAAAAAAGAGCCTTCAATTCCTCCAAAGTACAGGGAAGAAGAGCTGGAAGAAGAGCAAAAAGAAGGAGCAACAGAGGGAAAAGCTGAGGACAGTGAAGTGGAAAAAGATTTGGAAGAGGGAGAAGGAAATGGGGAAAGGCAGGGCGAAGAAGAGCTTGAAGATGAAGAAATAGAAGAAGAGGAATTAGAACCAGAAGGCAAAGAAAAAGAAGAGGAAGAAGAACCCATAGAATCAAGTGAATTTGGAGAAGAAGAAGACGAAGAAATTGAACCCAGGAAATGCTTCACTCTTCAACGCATGCAGAGCTTGCAGAGCAGCGCCAAAGGCTTGAAGACATGCACCGCAACATCAGCGCGCTGCACACAAAAGTTGACCTTGCTCCTGCAATTCCAGCGCAGACAATTGCACAGATAAATGCGATTGAAAAAAGATTTCACGCAATGGAAAAAGAACTTGTGGAAATCCGCGCGGGCACAAACGCTCTTTCAACGCTGTTGAAAAAAATCCTTGAAACAGACCGAGAAATTTTGAACCAAGTGAAAAAATAATCGCGTCCACCGCGCAGGTCAAAAAGTGTAAACATTTGTGTTGTTAATAATTCAAATGAGGTTTTTTGATGAGGAAAGTTTTTCTGAATTTTTTGCCAACCTTTTCAAAGTCGGATTTTACAAACTTTATTGTCTATTACTTTTTTGTATTTTATAGAAGTAAACTTTAATATAAAGTTGTATTTTATAAAACATAATCTTTTAAATGGTTTGAGTGGTTATATTAACATGGATGAAAACCAGTTAACACTTTTAAGAGAGCTTCAAAAGGAAAACAAGTGGTGGATGACCGGAAAAGTGCCTTCTGAATTAGTTAGGAAATTCAAAAGAGCCGATTATTACATTTACAAGAATCAGTTAGAATCAGAATACCCAAATGTCATATACGGGCCCAGAAGGATTGGAAAATCAACTGTGATATACCAGCTCATAAATTTTCTTCTAATTGAGAAAAAAATTGCCCCTCGTCGAATCATATTTCTTTCATTGGAGAGGCCATTTTTTAGCTTGGTAAAAAATCCTATAAAAGATTCATTGCAAATATTTGAAGAAAACATTTTGAAAGAACCTTTAGAGTCAATGAAAGAATCGATTTACATATTTTTTGATGAGGCAAGCCGGAGCGAAGACTGGGCGCTCCATGTGAAGGAATATTTTGATAAAAAATATAAAGGCAAATTTTTTGTCACGGGTTCTTCAAGCCCGGCTTTGTTCAAAAAAAGTTCCGAATCATTAGTCGGCAGGCATACAGCGATACTAATGTTGCCGTTGAAATTTAGTGATGTAGTCAGGATTGTTAGTGATGATGAAAACAAAGCATTACTTGCCACTTTGAGCAAGGTTGTGCTTCGGGATAGTTTTTTGATGGCAATAAACCAAAAGAACCCAAAAATGTTTTATGGCGCTTTGCAAACAACCTACGTTGACGTTGGTTCAGAAGGTGAAACGCTCCTGCAGCTCATGTTAAACAAATATCTCCTCAGGGGTGGTTACCCGGAATTTTATGACAAAAAAAACTCTTGGACAGATGCATCAAAAATAATGAGGGAAGCATATTTTGATGCGATAATAAGTTATGACATGCAAAGAGTGTTCAACTCTAGGAATCCGGAGAAAATCAAGCAGCTCTACACTTTTTTAGCTGCAACAACTGCACAGCAAGTGAACCTTTCAACTTTGTGTGGAAATCTCGGCATATCTAGGTCAGCGCTAAATGATTACTTGTCCCAATTGCAGCAAACTCACCTGATAAAAATAATGAGGCCTTATAAAAAAAACAAAATCAAAATTGGGAATGATATAAAAAAAATCTATGTGGGCGACGTTGGTTTAAGGAATTCAGTTTTAGGCATTACTGAAGATGAAATAAATAATCCTGCACTATTGGGGCACTTGGCTGAAACTGTTGCCCAAGACCACGCTTTGAGGCTAAAATTTAATTTAGACAAAAAAGGGATTTGTGAAACATTTTTTTGGAAAAATGACAAAAAAGAGATAGACATAATACTTGAAGTATCTGGTAAAGTAATTCCAATAGAATCAAAATATGCAGAACAAATCAAGTCAGAGGACGTTCAAGAGTTGAAAAACTATGTTGCAGAAAATAAATGCCCGTTCGGCATTCTGCTGGCAAAAAAATCCTTCCAATTCGATGAAAAAAATAAAATAATTAGTGTCCCCCTGTGGCTTTATTTGCTAATGTGCTAATTGCATTGCAAACCGAACCCCGAAAAATCTTATCCAAAATTTTGGCTTTAAACACCACTTCTAAAATACCTTATTCTCATAAATAATTAAAAAGTGCGGAGTGTTTTTACACTATCCTATTTCACGCGTCCACTAATGGCGCCCCTCCTTGTGCGGCTCGTGCCCTGTTTTGTTCGCGTGCCCGTCGTGAGCTCCGCCGTGGGCTTTGTGCCCTTTTTTTTCCGTTCCATGCCCGTGCGCGCTTTCATCATGGCCTGCACTATGCCCTCCGCCAGCTGCTTTGTGTTCTCTGTTCCCTTGCGCGTGCTCGATTTTTTTTGCCGGGCTCAACAGTTTTTCTGCGCCTGAACTGATGCGCTCAAGAAATGTGTTTGCGCCCTTGTTTTCTTTGACCAAAAAATCCACAAACTGGTCATAAATGTTTTTCACCTCTTCTCTTGAAGGATGCACTGGCTGCGCTTCTTCCACTTGCTGTGCGTCAGTTTTAAGGTCTTCTGCAAGCGCTGCTGCAGGCGCTTTAATCGTGCTTCCGGTTTTTCCAAGAAATTCAACCAGAAAAAGTGCTGCCAAAAAAACCACTACAAGAACAGCAAACAGCACCATGTCTTGCGCAACCAAAACAAGAATTAAAACAAGCCCAAGAGTCAATACTGCAGAATTCATCAGTAGCCAAGCCCCCCGCCAAGGCCTGTTTCACCACCGTACAGGCCGGGGAATCCGCCTGAAAGCGGCTGCTGTTCGCTTTCGCCTTTTCCAATTCCCAAAATCAATGCAATGACGACAATTCCAAGCACTACCAGCGGCAAGTACTCTTGAATGTTTTCATAATCGAGGAGAAGGTAGAGTACAAGTGCTCCAATAACAAGCCCCACCACTACCCGAAAGGATTTGATTGTCAGGACAGATAGAACGAGTATTGCAAAAACCATCCACGATTGCTGGTACTGTAGCGCAAGAAAAATCAAAAGGATTGAAACAAGAAAATTGAACGTGTCCAAAAAATCACCTGAGTTGGTCTCCGCCTTCAAGGGGGTTTAGCTTTGAAATGAGTTCTTTTCCAAAAGTTGCAAGCACAAACACTATGACCACTATCCATATTAGTATGGGGAACTGGTAAAATGTAAGGTAAACGACTATTATTGCAAAGAGCACTGCAAGTTTTGCGCTTCCAAGGCCTCCTTTTGCCCAGGAAAAAAGCCAGACAAAAACAAAAAGCACTAGTGCAATCCAAACGTTTTCGTGAATTGCTGTCTGTAGAATTGCTCCAAGCATTTTTTTTCACCGATGAATTATTGTTTTCACCATTTTTAAATCACGACGGGTGGGGTGGCCGAAGCCTTGTGCCCACTCCCCAAATTATTACTGACAAAAACTGCAGGCCAAGCAAGAGCTGGAAAACATAAAGGCTTAGCGCAATTTCAAAGTATTTGAACACAAGAAAATAAACCA
>JACPKT010000007.1 GCA_016186855.1 Candidatus Iainarchaeum sp.
AATATTTGAACAAAATAAGGTCATTTGCTATACTATCAGGCGGCAATAAATGTTCAAAAATTAATGTCGCCTGCTTTAGTTTAGTTTGCATTCCTTTTTTTGTGGACCCGTAGCCTAGCCAGGATATGGGCACTCCGCTTCGGTTTTTTCCAAAAAGGAGCAACGGAGAGGTCGGGGGTTCAAATCCCTCCGGGTCCGCTTAAAATCGCATTCGCAAAAAGATCTGGTGCGGTCCAGGCTTTTTTCATCAACTTTTTAAAAAAAGGTTGGCGAAAACTGTGAAATCAGTTTGCACTTTTGCGCCATCCAAAGATGGCGCTGCCAACTCTTTAGGGCTTGGGGAGGATGTCACTTCCTTTGCCGCCGTCAGTACTCTTCAAAGTCCTCTTTTCCTTTTAGGTAGTTTGAAAAGTATTCGCTAAATTCCGGTTCTTTTCTGTATTTTTGGAGAACTTCTTTTTCCGTTAAAATTTTTGCTTTTTTGTTGAGCGCTTTTTTTATGTGCGTTTTTTCGGTTTTTTTCAGGCGCAAAAATGCTTTTTTCAAAAATTTTTTTGCGTCAAAGTTTTTTCTTTCAACTTCAACCACCCATCTTCCGTTTTCAATCCTTGGGCCAGAGAGGGGTTTTTTGTGTGCCGCCAAAAATTTTTCAGAGTTTTTTTGGTCGCTTACAAGGGGGCCAATTCTTTTTTTTGCGCGCTCCAGCATGTTTGCCTTCAGGTCAAAAACCAGTGCGATGGATTTTTTTTCATCTGTCCACACGCTGCTGCGAAGCGCTGTGAATTCTTCTTTTTCAAGTTCTGCCACTATTTTTTTTTCAAGGCGCTTTATCTGCCCCCACAAGATGTCTGCAAGGACATTTGGACAGCCAAGCTCTACAACAATTAGCCCTTCTTTTTTTAAGTGCTCTTTTACTTTTTTTTCATGTAGTGGGCTTGTTTTTTTCCCGAAAAAGAAGTTTGTTGAAGGTTTTTTTAAGAATGCCGTGCTTGCCGCAATCATTCTTGCAAACTGGTTTAGGGACAGTGCAGCTGCAACGTTTCTGTTTTTGTCAACTGGGTCAACAATTATTAATGGTGCGTTGAATTTTTTTTTTGCTTCCACGTTGTCCAATTGGTTTTCCAAATCTATTACTTCCTCCTCTTTCCATTTAGCAATTCCTTTCAGCGCGTTTTCAAATGACCCGTATTTTATTATGAGGAGCTCTGTGACATAACCAGGAACGCTTGAGGTTTTTATTTCTGCACCGTATGCTTTTATTCCCTTCAAAAACTGCCTTAAAAGCCTTACTTCGTCTTTTTGCTCCGGTTTTAGTTTTTTTTGCACATATTTTGTGTGAAATGGCGTCCGGTCAACAGCGCTTTTGAGTTTTTTGGGGTCGCTGACCTTATAGCTTGGAACTATTTCAACGTCAAAACCGTTTATTGTTCCCCTTATATATGGGTGCTGGGAGAAGGCTTTTTCAAAGAAGTGGCCTTTCAGGACTTTTTTTCCAATAAGCAGTCCTTCTTTTTCAAACTCTTCTTTTGAAGTGTTTTCGTCAAACAATACAAAAATATCGATGTCTTTGTCACCGCGTAGGCCGGTTTCTCTTGCGATTGAGCCAGCCAGAATGGCGCCGAGGTGTTTTCCCTTTATTGCCTTGATTTTTTCAATTAGTTGGTTTGCGATTTTTTTTTCGCTTAAAATTTCTTTTTCTGTCGGCTTGATTTTTTCAAGAACTTTTTTCAGTATTTTCTTTAATGCTGGTCACCCAACTTTTATATAATAGAAACATATTAAATATTAGTTTTGGAGTAAGTTTTGCAAGTGGTGCAATGGGTTCGCAGGCGGTTGAAATAAAGAGTGAAAAGCTTGGTGAAAGCGGTAGCGCTGAAATATTTGATGGGGTGCCGGTTTCTTACTATATTGTTAAAAACCAGCTTGATTTGGTTGAGCAAAAGATTGTGGATTTTTTAGTTTTTGCTGTCACAGAGGGAAAAGAGGGGTTGATGGATGAGTCTGTAAGGCAGCTAATCCCTCGCGATTTTTTGGAGGAATTTAAAAAGAAAATTCTGGCAAGCTGGCATGTTGAAAAAAAAAGTAGGTTTTTGGATGATCAGTCATTTGAAGAACTAAAGCAGGGCCTTGCTTTTTTGTTTAAAAGTTTTGCTCACGCATTAAAAAATCCTGTTGTTGTGAGTGAGGCCGTTCTTGACAAACTGTTCGGGTATGGAGTGCTTGGCTTGCTGATGCGCGACATTGATTTGGAGGAAATAATGGTCAACGGTCCCGACAAGAATATTTTTGTCTATCATAAAGATTTTGGAATGTGTGTCACCAACCTTGTTTTCCCTTTCAAGGAATTGGATAGCTTCTGCCAAAAAATTGCAGCAAGCTCCGGCAAAATTTTTGATGAAAAAAACCCTTTTTTGGATGCAAGGCTTCCGCGAGGGGACAGGATAAATATATGCTATTCTTCAATTACTCCAGAAGGAATCACTTTAACTATCAGGAAATTTTCCCCGGTGCCCCTTTCGATCGTTGACCTCATTGCAAACAATACTGTTTCAAGTGAGGCAGCAGCTTTTTTGTGGACAATGGTTGAAGGAATTAATGTCAGCCCGGCAAACATAATAATAACAGGCGGTGCAGGGTCAGGCAAAACAACCACGTTGAATGTTTTGACCACTTTTATCAACAGGCAGGAAAGAATCATCACTATTGAGGACCCAATAGAGTTAAAGCTTCCAAATCGCAACAACTGGATACAGATGGAGGCATGGCTTAGCCCTGGTTCTGAGAAAAAACTTTCAATGGATGACTTGCTTCGGAACTCTTTTAGAATGCGGCCTGACAGAATTATTGTAGGTGAA
>JACPKT010000008.1 GCA_016186855.1 Candidatus Iainarchaeum sp.
TTTCGGAGTGAATTTTTTGAGTGGTTTTTATGCAGGATATTAGTGTGATGATTGAGGGGGGAAAAGTGGGTGCAGGTGCGCCTCTTGGTCCTGCTCTCGGCCCAACTGGGGTTAACATTGTGGAAGTGGTAAAGCATATTAATGATAAAACAGCAAATTTTGTCGTCACAAAGGTTCCGGTAAAAATTTCTGTTGATGCAGTGAAAAAAACTTTTGAAATAGAAGTGGGAAGCCCGCCTATGAGCGCCCTGATAAAAAAAGAACTGAACCTGGTGAAGGGCTCTTCCAAAACAAAAAACGAAGTATTGGGAAACCTTTCAATGCAGCAGGTGAAAAAAATTGCGGAAATGAAGTTTGATAGCTTGAACTCTTACAGTTTGTACAGTGCTGCGCGTGAAGTAATCGGAACCGCTCAAAGCATGGGCGTGCAGGTTGAGGGAAAAAATGCAAATGAAACCCAGAAAGAGTTTGAACAAGGTTTTTTTGACGAATTTTTTGGAAAAGAAAAAAAACATGTTAAAGAGAACAAGGAATCTTTGAGCCAGGCATTTGTTGGCGCAGCAAAAAATTTAGTGAAAGAGATTGTTGGCAAGAAGTAAAACATGTTTTTTTATTGTAATCCAAAATTATATTCATATTATCGCCCTGCTAAAAGCAGGGCATGTATGGATTGCAAACGAATCCTTTCGTTTTTTTATTGTATTCAAAATTATATGCATATTACTGTCCCATCGAAGATGGTGCATGTATAGATTGCCAGCGAATCTGTTCGTCGCTGTTTTTTTTAACCTTGTCTGAGTATTTCCACTGCGTTTCCAAGGCTTGTGTTTGGGGGCGCGGTTAAGAGCAATGCAACTGCTATTACTGCGCCGACTATTATTATTATTGCTATTTTTGTTCTGATGTCAATTTTTTTTGCCATGGTTTTTTTTCCCGGTTTTTTTTATTGTATTCAAAATTATATGTATATTACTGCCCATCGAAGATGGTGCATGTATAGATTGCCAGCGAATCTTTCGCTGTTTTTTCTATTAAACAGTTTGTCCAATATAGTTTTTTAAATCTTCGCTGGAAGAATTATTTTAGTTTTGGGCTGTTTTTGGCCGTTTTAACTAATTCCGGTTTTTCCGGCATTAGGAGGTTGTTTTTTTGAACCAGCAGGATGTTTTAAATGCTCTTTCGCTAATGCGTGAAATTTCCAAAAAGCGGAATTTTTTGCAGTCAGTGGATTTTAATATTAGTTTTACCGGGATTGATTTCAAAAAACCTGAGAACAGGGTAGATGTGGATGTTATTTTGCCAAACTCCACTGGAAAGCAGGGCAGTGCAAAAGTTGTTGTTTTTGCCCGTGACAAAGAATTTGCAGAGCAGTTAAAAGGCAAGGCAAAGGTTGTTTTAGAGGAAGAGATTGCATCCATAAAGCCAAAAGACATGGAACAATATTTGGCAAACTATGACCTGTTTCTTGCAGAGGGTCCCTCGATTTTGACTGTTGCAAAATATTGTGGTCAGCAGCTTGCCCCAAAGGGAAAGATGCCCAAACCGATTAATGCAGATTTGAAGGCTTTTGAACTTGTAGTTTCAAAGGCAAGCACTTCAATAAAGGTTTCAAATTCAAGGGGAAAATTCATGCCAGTTGTTCACGTAATGGTTGGGAGAGAAGGAGATGAAAATGAAAAAATTTCGCAAAACATTTTGACAGTTTACAACGCGGTTTTGTCTTCTCTTGGGGGCAAAAGTCAAAACATAAAATCCGCTTTTGTGAAACTGACAATGGGTCCTTCTGTAAAGATTGGAATTTCAAAGGAAGAAGCTGATGACTTAAAGCAGAAGCTATTGGAGAAAAATAAAAACGAAAAAATTATTCAAATGGCGGGTAACAAATGACTTTTCACACGCGTTCTTGGAAGGAGAGAGAAGTAAAAGAACTGCATGAGCTGTTTGTTTCAAACCCGGTGGTTGCAATAGTTGACTTGCAGTCCTTGCCTTCGGCTCTTTTTTCAAAGCTTAGAAAAAAAGCTTTCAGGCAGGGCAGTAATGAGGGTTTCAAAGACAAGGATAATGAGGATGGCTCTTGCCTTCAGCGGAAAAGAGGCATTAAAAGGGTTTGTTGGAAAAAGTTGTGCAGTAATTTTTACAGACATCAATCCATTTGAGTTGTTTTCATTTTTGAAGAAAAACAAGGGAAGTGTTGCAGCAAAAGCTGGCCAGATTGCACCGGAAGATATACTAATTCAGGCGCGCGACACAGGCCTTCCGCCAGGTCCTGCTTTAAGTGATTTGAAGGCATCGGGTCTTGATGTTCGGGTTTTGGGCCAAACGATTGTAATTGCAAAGGACAAGGTAGTCACCAAAAAAGGAGAGCCTGTTTCAAAAGCTGTTGCAGGCACCCTTTCAAAGCTTGACATCAAGCCGATAAAAATTGGTATGCGTGTGCTGTCAGTTTTTGAAAACGGGCAATTGTTTGACGAGAATGTTTTGGACATTGACACGCAAAAGGTTTTCCAGGAATTTGTCGCCGCTTACAATCTGGCACTAAACTTGGCTTTTAACTCAAGGTATTTTTCTAAGGAAACAATTCCGCTTCTTGTTGTAAAAGCTTTCAGAGAGGCTAAGGCGGTTGCATTGGAGTTTGAAATTTTTGACTCTGGAACAATCTCTGAATTTATTGAAAGGGCAGCAGTGCATGCAAATGCATTGAAATCGAAAATTCCTTTTGAGGAAACAAAAAAAGCAGAAAATGGGGGGGAAAGTGGTTAGTTTTTTTAATTGTAATTCAGAGTTATATTATCGTCCCGTCGAAGACGGGACATGTATGCGATGTAAACTGGCGCAACAGTTTTTTTAATTGTAATTTAAATTATATTAATAATTCATGTCTAAGGTTTTGCAGGCAGCTGGAGCGCATGTCGATGGTGCAAGGGTTAAAGCTCTTGTGGCGTCTTTAAGGGACGTGGACATTGATGAGGCGATTCAGAAGGCTGCAATGCAGCCGGCAATGGTTGCAGTAGCCCCAGCACATGCGGCTGCAGGAAAGGAAGCGGCAAAAACTGAAGAGACAAAAGAAGAAGAGAAAAAAACCGAAGAAGAGGCAGCTGAAGGGCTTGGCTCACTCTTTGGGTGAGCTGGCCTTTTTTTCCTCTTTTTTTTTTGCAATAAATATTTAAATTATTAATTTCTATTTATATTAATCAAAAATATATATAATAATGAATTACAAAAAAAATATATAGTAGTCAAATAAAAATATTGATTTAATCGTCATTGCATTTAAGGCGGTTTTTTTTTGGGTGGCTTAATGAAAAAAACTTTTTTTTTCCTATTTTTGGTTCTGCTTTTTTTTCCATCCGCACTTGCTGTAATTCAAAACTCCCAGTTAAAGGTTTTAGCTGTCACTTCTGACGGCAAAGGGCTTGGGGCTGACCTGTTTTTGGAGATTGAGGAAGGGAGTGGTGGCATTTGGGTTTCCGCGGAGCCGTTGGTTGGGACCACTACTCAGAGCGCTGCAAGGACTGCAAGGGATGTTGCAAAAAAGTTCAGCTTAGAAGTGGAAAAGCATGATTTCAAGTTTTCGATTGACTCGGCTGCCTCTCTTGTTGAGGGGCCAAGCGCTGGAGCTGCAATGGCGCTGCTTATAGTTTCTTCACTGCAGAACAAGGTACTTCCCTCAAATATTAGTGTTACAGGAACAATTGATGGCTCGGGAAATGTTGGCCCGGTCGGAGGGGTTTTTGAGAAATCAGTTGAGGCTTCAAAACTTGGAATTGAATTGTTTATGATTCCAAGAGGGGAAGCCGTACAGACTGTGAGAATTGAGGGGCAGGTTAAAAGCATTAACCTTGTTGAATATGGCCCGAACGATTTGGGCATGACAATTGTTGAGGTTGCCAATATTGATGATGTGATAAAATACGCTTTTTCTGACATTAAGTCAATTGATGTTTCACAGATAATTGCAAGCAGTGAGATTCCGGATTTTGTCCCAAAACCGGTTTTGCTGCAGCCACACTTGCAGGTGATGAAGTCACTTGTAAATGAGTACATTAGAGAGACAAATGTAATAATTGGGGAGGCAAAAAATTCTGTTTCTTTTGCCGTGATTGAAGACCCGGCACTTGTCAACACTCTTTTGGACACAATTACCAGTGCGGAGCAGACAATGAGGCAGGCTGAAATTTTAGACGAGCAGAATTACTTGTATTCTGCCGCCAACTTTGCTTTTCTTGCAAGGGTTAACGCTTTGTTGGTGAGGGATGTTTCTTTAACCCCGTCTATTTTGAATCCATCGTCAAGTGCACTTGAGTACAAGATTTCTGAACTGAAGTCTGGGGCCATTGATTTGGAGGAAATGCTTGACAAAAGCATTCCGGTTGATTATTTGGAGTGGTATATTTCTGCACAGCAGAGGCTCAGCTATGCAAAAGTAAATTTGGACAAGCTCTCTTCAACGCAGGTTATAATTATAGGAGGGGACAGTATTTCGGATGGTTTTGAGCGCCTTTCAGATTATGAGTTTGCAGTGGCCTGGCTTGGTGTTGCAGAAGATTTTTTTGAAATAACAAAAAATTCCGTTAAAAGAGTCAAGTTAAACAGTGCTTTTGAAAATGAAATGGATGACTTGCTTGTAAAGGGCGAGGAGACTGCAATGTCCCTTCCGGAGGAAACTGCTGATGACATTGTTAGAAGAATTAATGCTGCAAAGTTTGAGAAGGCAAAGGGCTGGAACATGGCTTCGGTATTTGATTCTGCCACTGCCTATGCACTTGGGAGCGCAGAGAAACTCACTGAAGGCAAAGAAATAACAGAACTGACTGCAGTGCTTGAATCAAAGATAAATGATTTTGAGAAAAAAATTTCTTCTTCCAAGTACAAGTTTTCTTGGCCGGTTCTTTATCTGGACCACGCAAAATATTTTTTGGAAAGCGCAAACTATTATTCTTCTTCAAACCAGACTGCACGGGCTGTCAACTCTCTTCGGTCAGGCATTTCATTGATAATTCTTGCAGACCAGCTTGTTTTGGTTGCGGAGCCGATTTTTGGGCATTATGAAAATGTTTCGGCAAACGAGCTTGTTTCGGACTCATTTCCTGCGGCAACTCCTGCTTCAATGCCGTTTTTTAACCCGGTGACGTGGTTTTCGTTTCCGGCAAACAGTGTTTTGGTTGCAGGTTTTTTTGGTGCCGTGTTGCTGTTTGCTGCTATTTTGGGGTTTTTTATTTACAAGACAGTGTCAAAAAATGCAAATAAGTCCCCGCAGGTTGTCTTGGAGCTTATAAAAATTAAAGATCTTCAAAGAAAGGCGGACAGTGCCCTGCTTGAGGGAAAAATTTCTGAACAAAAGCATTCAGAACTGGTTTTGAATTATTGTCTTGAGCAGGCTTTGTTGGAAAAACAGCATGCAGAGCAGGTTTCGCGCTTGTTGGAAATCGATAAAGAAAGGGCCGACTTGGTATCGCTTGAAAAAAGGCTAAGAGACCTAAAAAGCCATTTGAAGGAAAGAATTATTTCTGAAGAGGATTTTAAGTTGGCAAAAAAAGAGCTGGTTGGAAACCTAAATCAGATAAAAGAAGACCTTTTAACAGAAGAAAAGTCGGTTCAGAAAGTAATGGAAAAATCCAAATCCACGCTTGATAAAATAAGGCAAAGGGAAAAAAACTTGACTCCAATTAAAGCAGAAGAATTGCCTGCAAAAACAAAGCCTGAAAACGAGAAAATTAAGCCAAAAAAATATGTGGTGAAAAAAATCTCTGCTTCTTTAAAAAAGGTAAAAAAAGAAAAAGCTCAAGTCGGCGAAAAAATTCAAGTTCCTTCTTCTAAACCAATTTTTTCTTTGATTTTATCACACCATTTGCAGGTTTCTTGGGGGCAAGGGTTTTTTAAAAGCTCGAGTGCAGTTGCAAAAATTTTTCGCGCATTTTGCGGGTTTACGGTCACTTTTAAGAGCGTTGAGCCGAATAGGAATTTTCCATCCTTTATTTGTTCGGGAAAATAATACAAAAGGACTGCATAGTTTTCTGTCAAAAAACCGTTTTTTTGGAGCAAAAAATTGTAGGTGTCCAACTGGTCTTGGTAAAAGAGCGCGTTTTTTTCCTTTACCGGGTAGCCGGTTGTCTTGTAATCCAGCACGACAAGTTTGCCGTTTTTTTCAAGCAGGTTGTCTATTGCTCCGCGAAGTTGGTTGCCGTGTTCATCCGTCCATTTAAGGCCTTTCCTGAAATCCCTCCAGTTTTCAAGGAGTTTTTTGTCGGAAAAAAGCCGCACATCGCTTTCAAATCCAGAGAGCTCGCGAGGCATTTTCCTCCATCCATGCATTTGTCAAAATATTTTTTGAGCGCGATATCAATTCCTGAAGGAAGGGTGGGAAAGAAACTTTTCGGCCGTCTGATTTTCTGGTTGAACTGCAGCCAAAAGCACCTTCTGCACTCTTTTAAGAGCCGAAAACTTGTAGGCGAAAAACTGTAAATCATTAAAAGAACTGGTTTTTAAATTTAAAGAAGTTTTTGCAAGCGGGTTTCCGCTGCGGGCGGCAGCACAACTAAAGCCTGTTGAAGCTCTAAGATACGATTAACCCATTTGAATTTGTAGTAATTCAGAGTTATATTATCGTCCTGTCGCAGACGGGACACATATGGATTGCCAGCGAATCCTTTCGCTGTTACGAGCCAAGTTTTTCCTTGATTGATTTTAGCGAAATGAACTGTTCTCTCTCAATTTCTTCCAGTCGAAAGGAAATGTAACGTGCTTTTTGCTTTAAATTCGGTATCATGATGTAATCCAGTGCGTTAACCCTTCTTTTTGTTTTTTCAATTTCTTTTAATAATCTTTTTATTGCGTTTTCTGTTTCAGCCAGTTTTATCACTAGGTCAAGGGATTTTTCAAAGTTTTCTGCAGCCTCGTCGATTCTTGCGCTGCTTCCAAGCAGAGAGTAACCTCTTTGCTCAAGGCCTTTTGCAACACTGGTGCCCCGGATTTCAGGTATTCTGACGCCCATTACGTTTTTGCTCTTCACTTCAATCTGGGGGGCGGCCTTGACAGAAAGTGCTATTGCTTCAACTGCAAAAACCCCGTCAAAAGACTGTGCGATTGCAAGTGACTTAAACGATGCATTCATTTGTGTGTTTAATTCTTCGCGCATGTTTTTTGCCTTTTTGAGTATTTTGAAAAACTCCAACACCAGCACGTCGCGTTTTTGCTTTAAGAGCTTGTGGCCGTTTTCAGCGAGCCTGATGCTTTTCCTTGTTTCAATTAATTCAAGGCGTGTTGTTTTTGTGTCTTCAGCCATTGCATGTCAGTTCCTGAATTTTTTCCCATCGCCTGCAAAATCAGCAACAAATTGGCGAAAGAATATATGCAAAATTGTTCACCTGCCAATTTGTTGCGACACTTTTGTGCCACTTTCAGTGGCACTGCCTTCGGACCGCAATTTAAACTTTTTCCCATACTTTTGAATGAAATCAATCTTTACCCTTTTTAGCTCTGTTTCAGGAATCATTGAAAGGAGCTGCCAGCCAAGGTCAAGTGTCTGTTCTATTTCCCTGTTTTCATATTTTCCCTGCTTTACAAACGTGTCTTCAAATTCTGTAGCAAACTTCAGGTACTTTTTGTCAAGATCTGACAATGCTTCTTCGCCTACAACGGCGCTTAGGCTGCGCAGGTCGCGTCCTTCAGAGTATACAGCATAGAGCTGGTCTGCAATGCCCCGATGGTCTTCCCTTGTTTTTTGCTTTCCGATTCCAAGGTTCATTAGCCTGCTTAAGCTTGGCAAAACATTTATTGGAGGGTAAATTCCTTTCCGGTGAAGGTCTGGTCCAAGCACTATTTGGCCTTCAGTAATGTAGCCTGTGAGGTCTGGAATTGGGTGGGTGATGTCGTCAGAGGGCATTGACAGAATGCCTAACTGTGTGACAGTCCCTTTTTTTCCTTTTATAACCCCTGCTCTTTCATAAATTGAGGCCAAATCCGTGTACATGTAGCCTGGGTAACCTCTTCTCCCTGGCACTTCTTTTCTTGCTCCCGCAATTTCTCTGAGTGCTTCAGCGTAATTTGTCATGTCGGTCAATATAACGAGCACGTGCATGTCGTTTTCATATGCAAGGTATTCTGCTGTTGTGAGGGCCATTCTTGGGGTAATTAGTCTTTCAACTGATGGGTCGTCTGCAAGGTTTAAGAACAAAACGCTTCTTTTGAGTGCTCCTGTTTTTTCAAAGTCCTTCATGAAAAAACTTGCTTCCTCGTGCGTGATTCCTATTGCGCCAAAGACGACTGCAAAGCTTTCGGTTTCGCTTAACACTTTTGCCTGCCGTGCAATCTGCACTGCAACGTCATTGTGGGGCATGCCTGAACTGGAGAAAATTGGGAGCTTTTGTCCTCTAACCAGAGTGTTTAGCCCGTCAATTGTGCTGATGCCTGTCTGGATGAATTCTTCGGGCTTTTGCCGCGAAATTGGGTTAATTGCCGAGCCAATTATGTCCATTTTTTCTTTTGCAATGATTGGCGGGCCATTGTCCCTTGGCTCTCCAAGTCCATTGAACACCCTTCCAAGCATTTCGTCTGAAACGCTTAGCCTGATTGTTTCCCCCAAAAACTTCACTCTCGTGGTGCTAACGTCAAGCCCTGTTGTTGTTCCAAAAATCTGAACAACCGCTTTGCCTTTTGCAGTCTCCAAAACTTGTCCTTTTTTTCTCTCCCCGTTTGGGAAAACCACTTCGACCAATTCATTAAATGCCGCGTTTTCAACCCTATCAACAAAAACAAGCGGCCCTTCAACGCTTCTTACCGTCTGGAATTCTTTTAGCATTTTTTTTCACCTCTGCGCGTTTTTTACAAGCCTGTCAAATTCCAATTCCATTTCCTTCAATACCTCATCGTTTTTATTGTTCATTTCATTTTCAGGCACTTCTTTTAGCCTTGAAATCCTTTCTTTTACTGCCATTTCTTTGATTGCTTTCAGCGCTACACCGAGCTCAAGGCTTGAGGCGGCCTTTTCGTGGAATTTTAGAATGGTTTTTAGCATCTGGTGTTGTTTGTTTAACGAGGAGAATGTGTCAATTTCATGGTATGCGGACTGCTGTAAAAAGTCTTCCCTAATCATTCTAGCAGTGTCAAGTATTTCCTGTTCTTTTTCTGGCAATGCGTCAGGTCCTACAAGCTGCACTATTTCTTGCAGCTCTGATTCTTTTTGGAGAAGACCCATGGCATTGTTTCTCTGCTGGACAAAGCCCGAGGAAACACTGTTTGCATAAAAGTCTTCAAGCGATGGATGGTAAAGCGAATAGCTTTTCAGCCAGTTGATTGCAGGGAAATGCCTTCTTTGTGCGAGTCTTGCGTCAAGTGCCCAAAAAACCTTTACGACCCTCAAGGTGTTTTGTGAAACCGGTTCGCTGATATCACCACCTGGCGGTGAAACAGCCCCTATTACGGTCACACTTCCCTCTCGTTTGCCTGTTCCAAGGCAGACAATTCTTCCGGCCCTTTCATAAAACTCTGCAAGCCTTCTTGCAAGGTATGCTGGGTATCCTTCTTCTCCAGGCATTTCTTCAATTCTTCCGGAAATTTCCCTCATTGCCTCTGCCCAGCGAGAAGTGGAGTCAGCCATGAGCGCAACATCATAACCCATGTCCCTATAGTATTCTGCAATCGTTATCCCTGTGTAAACAGATGCCTCTCTCGCTGCAACAGGCATGTTTGAGGTGTTTGCAATGAGGACTGTCCGTTCCATTAATGGTTTGCCTGTTTTTGGGTCAAGCAATTCGGGAAACTCTGTCAAAACCTCGGTCATTTCGTTTCCTCGCTCTCCACAGCCAATGTAAACTATTACGGTTGCATCGCTCCACTTTGCAAGGGCCTGCTGGGCAACAGTTTTTCCGCTCCCAAACGGCCCGGGTATTGCAGCTGTGCCTCCTTTTGCAACAGGAAAAAATGTGTCAAGAATCCTCTGGCCCGTCACGAGCGGTATTGTGGGTGCAAATTTTTGAGAGTACGGTCTGGGCATTCTAACCTGCCATTTTTGCATCATTGAAAGGTTGTGAATCGTTTTTCCGTCTTTTATTTTGCAGACAGTTTCTTCAACGTTAAAGTTTCCGCTTTCAACTGATTCAACAACGCCTTTGGCGCCGAATGGAACCATCATTTTGTGCTCTATGATTTCTGTTTCCTGTACAGTTCCGATGATGTCCCCTGCAATAACGCTTTGCCCTTTCTTGACTTTAGGGGTAAAAGCCCACTTTTTTTTGCGGTCAATCGGTGATGCTATGACTCCTCTTTTGATAAAGTTTCCAGTCTGTGACTGAATTGTTAAAAGCGGTCTCTGAATGCCGTCATAAATTGAAGTCAAAAGCCCTGGTGCAAGCTCAACACTTAAAGGAGTGCCGGTATTCTCAACTTTTTCGCCGGGGCGCAGTCCAGAAGTGTCTTCATACACTTGAATTGTTGCCTTATCGTCGTAAAGTTTTATTATTTCTCCCAAAAGATTTTCTTCACCGACACGGACAAGGTCATAAATTTTTGCCCCATGCATTTTTTCCGCAACCACAACAGGTCCAACAATTTTTAAGAGCTCTCCCATCAAACCAACTCCTTCCTACAATTTCAGCCCTAGTGCTTTTGTTATCAACGATTTAAGCGATTCTGTTTCTGTGCTTGGCCCGCTTTTGTCCGGCACCACAATTATCACTGGCTTTGCAGTGTGCTCTATTTTTTTCCTAAGCCGCCAGTCAATTTGAGAAAACATTTTTTCGTTTACAATCACTATTCCTGTTTTTTGTTGCTCGATTATTTCTTCCAGTTTTTTTTCAGCTTCCCTGCCGTGAACTGCAAATGCTTCCTTAATGCCTGCAAGCCGAAAGCCAGTGCAGGTGTCCGAGTCTGCTATCACTACAATGTTTTGCGGAAAGCTCTCGCTCAAGCAATCACCAGAAATTCTTTAATCGCTTCAGGCAAAAACCCTGCCTCTTTTAGCCTGATAATTTTCCTTATGTTTTTTGTTTCTTCTTCTTTTAGGAAAAGAAAGCCAACAATGGCTGAAATCGAAAGAACGCTTCTTTGAAATTCTTTCAACCCAGCTTTAACAATTTTTGTTTCAATAGAATTCTCAAAGTGCGATAGCGAGGGGTCATTTTTGTAATCTTCAAGCGGCTTTTTTAGGTCAAAAACTTTTTGCGCTAAAACCGCATCCTGCACCGACTTTGCATCAGACATTTCCTTTATTTCTTCTTTGGAAATTTTTCCGCCTTCAACCAGAAAGGCAAGGGCTTTTTCGCTGGGGAACCCAGCATTTTTTGCCCGCAAAATAGCCATGATGTTTTTTGCATCTATTTCTGCTCTAAGAATTGACTGGATTGTTTTCCCTATGCCAAAAACGACCCCGGATTTTGCGGCAAATTTTTTGTAATACTGGTTTTCAAGCTGTACTGTCATGTCCAAAATGTCCCCGCTCTTTGAGTATTTCAAAAGCGCTCTGTCCAGCGGACTGAAATACTCTGTTCCCTTGAGTTTTTCCACAAGTTCTTTTACTGATTTTTGCTCTGCAAGAGCATTTAACTGTGAATAACTAAAAAGAGGCGATTGAACCAATAAAAGCCGGATTTTTTCTTTCGGCTCGTTTAAATGAATTCCTAAAAGCAGGTTTTTAATGTTTTGGACGTCATACCTTTCAAAAATTTTTTTTATTTTTTCGGCCGTGCCTTTTGGGGAAATTTTTATCAGTTTTTTCAATGTCCTTGAAAAGTTTCTGCTGGCAGCAATTTCTACCAAATCAGCTCTTGAAAAAGCCACTGCTTCGCTAATGAGGTCTTCAGAATAAGCCGTTCTCTGCAGTGCTCCAATAATTTCCTGTATGTTTTTTGCCTCTGCAAGCGAGTCAATTTCTTTTTTTGACAAAAGAGTTCCCCTCAGGGCCTTTGTCCTTGCATTTGAATAGCCGTATTTGACAGAGCGCACTGCAAGGCTGTTTTCAAAAAAACCTATAATTGGAATTTCTATACTCATTTTTTTGCATCCCCCTCAAAAAACAGTTCTTTGAACACTTCTTTTCTCAAAAAATCTTTTTGTTGCTCAAAAAGGGCTTCAAACGAATTGTTTACAACAATCTTTTCATCCATTGTTGCAACGATTGCGCCTCCTGAAACGCTCACGGTTTTTTTTCCAAGGTTTTTGGTGATTTTTTTAGCCATGTGCTGGTCAGATTTGTTGACAAAAACAATGCTTTGCTTTCCGATTTCTTTTTCCCCCTCATTAATGAGTTTTTTCAGCAGCTTTTCATATTCTTTTCTGCCGGAGAACGCAACCATTTCTTCCCACACGCTGCCAACCCATTTTTCAACTTCTTCGTGTCTTTTCCTGTCAACTGTTTGTTTTGCAGCAAGGTGTGCAGCACTAAGACGCTCTTGTCTTTCTCGTTCCGCAAGCTCTGTGGCCATTTTTTTTGCCTGCGCAATAATGTTTTTTTTTCTCTCAAGCGCGCTTTGAATGATTTTTTCCTTTTCCGCCCGCGCTTTTTCCAGTATTGAGTTCGCTTCTTTTTTGGCGTCCTCTAACAGTTTCTTTTCAAGCTCTTCCAAGCCCATAGTGCCAATTCACCAATTGGTTGTGGAAAATGTTTTGCGTGCTTTTAAGCGCCGCCGATATTGAGCGTTAAAAGCAGTGCAATGACAAACCCAAAAATTACAAGGGTTTCTGGGATTGCAAGCCAGATTATTAATTTTGTTGCCTGCTCGGGTTTTTCAGCAATTACACCCATTGCGCTGGAACCGATTGCTGACTGTGCCCATGCAGTGGCAATTGCCCCGCCAGCTATTGCAAACCCGGCTGCCAAAGCAAATGCTGCTTGATTTTCTACTAAAACCATTTCTTTTACCTCCTTTTTGTGAATTTTCTCTTTTCTTTGAAAGGCGAGAACTCTCGTCCCCCGCCGCTGTAAAATTTTGAGAAAAACTCAACGTAATTCAGCCTTGCACCCTGAATTAAGCTTTCAAACATTCCCAAAAAAGTGTTGAACATGTGCCCAAATAAAAATATTGGGAAGGTAATAAAAATCAAAAACCCCGATTTAGGGTCGGGAAAAACCAGGTCATTAATAATAATTGCCACTACAGCGCTTGCAAGCCCCACTGCAAGGATTCGCGAAAATGAAAGAATGTTTCCAGCAATGCTTGGAATCTCCATAATCCCAACAATTCCCTCGGCTTTAAAAATCACCGCGGTTGACGCCAGAAAAACAATTACGCCGACTGCAAGCGCGGTAAAATCATTTGAGCCGGTGGCAATTGAGAAAAGCAGGAAAGCGCCCGACAAAAGCAAAAAAACCCAGGAAAGCTTTGCCGCAGCGTGCAGCATGTTTTTTTCCCTGTATTCTTTAACAAAGCCTAAAGCGAACCCGAGCAAGACCAAAACAAAGCCTGTGGCAATTGTCAGCAAAAGAACTTCCTGCACGTTGTGCAACCGCTCAAGGCCGTGATAAAGAGGCTGTATGCTAAAACCAAGTTTTTCCGCCAGTTCTGCATGAGAAAAACCAAAGAACTCGTCAAACAAAAACCCGAAAAAAATTGTCGGAAAAGAACAGATTGCCCAGATTTTTGCAATAGGCGAAAGCAGGCCGTCAGGACTTGACTTTTTAATCACCCAAGCATCATCCCATAAATTATGGGAAAAACTATTGCAAAGACAATTGTGGGGTCAAGGTCACTGCTTTTTGGAACTGAAACAAATTTTGTCATGAACTCAAAGGGCGAAAGGTTTTTAGGGTTTTCAAGGAGCGTGGGGACATCGTTTTCCTCGAGGTGTGCTCCGTGCTTTTTTGCGAGCTCTTCAACAAAAACCCTGCCGCCAAATTTTTGCAAGACCAAGTTTTTGAACGCGAGAAAACCCCTTGCCGGCAAAAAACCCTCAAGAAAAAAAAGTTCTTTTGTTCTTCCAAACTTTGCAGTGATTTCTGCGCGCTCTCTTTCAATCGACAAAACCTCTGCAAGAAACGCCGCGTCAGTGAAATGCTTTTTTGAAAACTCCAAAATCTTTCTGTCAATGGCCTCGAGCTCTTTTTTTGCTTTTTCCATTTCTTTTCTAGTTTTTTCAATCGCTTGCACTGGCGTGCCAGAAATTTGCGGGATAGATTCTATAATCGCGCCGGAATTGTTTAATTCGTTTTTTACTGTTTCTTCTTTTTCTTTTTCAAATCCGACAATTATCATGAAATAGTTTTTGTCCAGTTCTTTTTCCACGGAGTCAAAAACCACGCCCTGCACTATAAGGCTGTTCCTAAAATGCGCAATTTTTTTTTGGGAGATTTTTGCCGCAATTATCCCCGCAACATTTGAGTGCAGCTCTGAAAAATCAAAGCCAAATTTTTTGAATGCCAAAATTTTTTTTTCCGCTTCAGCCAGTTCGTCTTGTTTTTCAAAAAGTTTTTCTTTCTGCTCTTGAAGGGGCAAAAATTTTTCCGCCAACTGCAGTTTTTTTGCACGCAATATGGCCTCTTTGTACCCGATGTCTGCTATTTTTTTTCCGTTGCCTGTTTTTGGAAGAATTTTTAAAACGCCTTCAAGTTTTATCAGTTCTTCCACGATGTCCGAATAGTGCTGTGCGGGAAGCTCTTTTTGGATTTCTTCTTGTGAAAACTCCCTTATTTCAGCAAAGCCGCTTTCGTGCAAGAATCCTGTAAACTGCCCCAACTCCTTTCTTATCCCTATTGCCCTGATTTTGCTCATTTTCACAGGAAAAAACATTTTCATCACTTTAGAATCATGCCGGCGATTTTTTGTGCCGTCTCTTTTGAAAGGGTTTTTTCCCCAAAATTTTTTGCTTTTGCTTCTGCGTTCCTTAAAATTTTTTCCACTTCTTTTTTCAGCTCTGCATTGGCTTGGGCAATAATCTGTTCCTGAATTTTTAAAGCCTCTTCAGACGCTTTTTCCTCGATTTCTTTTGCCTTTACTTGCGCTTCTTTGACGATTTTTTCCGCCTGCAAATTTGCCTCTTCAATCATTTTTTGCTTTTGCTTTTCCGCCTGGTTCAAATCGCTGATAGTCTGGGAAAAAGACCGTGTTTCCATAAGAAAAAACCGTTTTTTGGGGGGAATGATAGAAATTTAGAAAAATTAAATTTATAAAGCAAAATGTTCCAAAAAAGTCAAATTTTTTCATTGTGTTTTTTTGCGCGCATCGATTTTTTTATCCTTTTCCTTAAAATCAAAAACGCCAGCACAAAAATGCCTGTCACACCAATAAAATAAAGAATAAAATACTCTCCAACAATCCATTTAAAGCGGTAAGCCAAAAACAGCACAAAAAAGGCAAACAATGCCAGCGGAACCAAAACCATAAAGGCAAAAAAATCAGAAAACAACCCAAAACTTTTCTGTTTGTCCACAAAAAAATAGAGTAAAACAATTTTAAATAACCCTTCAGTTGTAAATATTTAAAATGGCCCAGTCCAAAACACAGGAATTTAAGCCATGGCACGTACTGGAAGCGCAGAGAATTTCTCCGCAAACGATTGAACCACCAGCAAAAGAAATTGTTTACATTTTAAATTCAATTGAAAATGCTTTAAAAACAGGGAAACCGGTTTTTCTTCTGCACATGCCCCGCGGTGCAACTCCAATTGTTGAAGGGCTAAAGTATGCTTGGAAAAAAAAATACGGGCAAAAAAGAATTCCATATACTACTCTTGTGTTGCCAGTAAGCAGGGAAAATGTTTCAGATGACAAAGTAGTTGAGGTTTTCAAAGAAAGAATGAAAGGAATTCCTGCAGGGGCAATCGTTGTTTATGTTGATGAAGTTGTCAGCGGAAGAAATGCATATTTCAACATACAAGACTTGTACAAAATTTTAAAAAAGAAGCATGCTGGACTTTATGCACACCTTTTGGTAAGCAGAGAAGGGCGGTTGGTTGACCCAGAATACAGCAAAAAGCTAGACCAAATGCGCAGATTCAAGAGTGCAAGAGGCCTTCAAATTATTTATCACAATGTCCCGGAGTTTTTACCTTGGACTGACAATTCAAGAAACCTTGGGCAAAACTGGGGACTTGTGCACAAGTTTCCATTTGACCTAATCCTTAACGCGTGCGGGGGCACCAGAAAAGCACAAGAAGACATTAAAATGCTTGCAGCCGAATTTTCAAAAGAATATGAAAGACAACTCATGCAAGTATCTGAAATATCAAGGTTTAAAACGCTGAGAGTTCCTTCGCGCACTTTTAGGTCAGGCTATGCTGTAAGAAACATTTTAGTGGTAAGGGCATTAAAGCACGCAGTTGCAGCAACAGGCTTTCAAGACAAATATCAGGTCAAATTTAGGGGAATGAATATTATTGTAAACGGGCAAAAAATAACTTTTCCAAAATTACAACAACACCTTACAGACACCCATCCGTCCCACGAGATTCAAAGGGGCAGAAAAGATTATAAGCATTTTTTACAGTCGGACCCGAATATATTGATTGATTTTTCCCATTCAGGAGAAGGCGGCAGAAGAAGACTTATCCCGCCATTTCAGAGGCTCTCTTTTTACCTAATGCACTCGCTTAAGTCAGCGATTGGCCAAGAAGTCCACAGGCAAAAGCACCCAAAAAATAAAAGAAAAA
>JACPKT010000026.1 GCA_016186855.1 Candidatus Iainarchaeum sp.
ACGAAGAAATTTGGGCAAAGGGCAGCCTTAAAGTTGAAACAAAAACTGTAAATTATTTTACTGGCACGCAGGGCTTTTTGGCAAAACCGGCAGACAAAGGAACCTATCCTGGCATTATAATGATTCACGAGTGGTGGGGTTTGAATGACAACATAAAATAAATGGCGGTGCGCTTGGCAGAGCACGGTTTTGTAGTTTTGGCTGTTGACTTGTTTGGGGGGCGTGTTACCCAATCGCCTGATGAAGCCCGCGGCCTTGTTTTTGGGCTTGACCAGCAGGTAGCTTTGAAAAATCTTAAAGCTGCTGTTTCTTTTCTCAGGGGAGAGCATCAGGTTTTGTGGATTGCTTCTTTGGGTTGGTGTTTTGGCGGCGGGCAGTCCTTGCAGTTGTCTTTGTCTGGAGAGCAGCTTGACGCCACAGTGATTTATTATGGTAACCTTGAAATATAGCAAATGGCAAAAGTAATTGAACAAATTATGGCCATTTGCATACCCTGCAAACTGCAATAATGTTCAAATATTTATGCAGTTTGCTATAGAGCAAGCCAAATTACGGCCAATTACTTGGCCTGTATTGGGTGTTTTTGGGGAAGAAGATTCTTCTATTCCTGTTTCCGCTGTTAATGCGTTTGAGTACGCTTTGAATTCAAACCAAACCCCAAACGAGGTTTATATTTTCCCAAGGGTTGGCCACGCGTTTGCAAACCCTTCAAATGCGCGCTTTGCGGTAACTCAAACAAGGGATGCGTGGAACAAAACGCTTGCTTTTCTTGAAAAACACCTTAAAAGTGCTTAAGCAGAACGCTGTCCTGTTCTTTTTTTGCCAGCGGCTTTTTTTTAAATGTTTTTTTTCGGGATCTTTATTATGATTGGTGCAGATTGTGTTCTGGTAAAGGTTTCGCCTGAAATTTCCTTGAAAACCCATTTTGTTCGCCAGTATTTTTTAAACAAACTTGTTTCGAATATCAAGCAGGTTTTGAGGGCAAAGGCGCTTTCAGGAAATTTCATAAAAAAGGGCGGTGGGAGGCTTTACATTTTTCCCCAGAAAAAGGAAAATGTTTCAAAAATTGCAAAAGCTCTGGAGACTGTTTTTGGAATTCAATCTGTTGCATTGTGCATTGCCATTAACTCAAGTGAAAAAGAAGAAATTGTAAGTCGGGCTTTAAAAGTTGCGCTCGCTGAAATAAAATCTGGGGATTCTTTTGCAGTGCGCGCAAAAATTGTTGGCGAAAAAAATTTTTCAGGCAAAGAACTTGAGGTCGAAGTTGGTTCGCTTGTTTTGCAGCAAATTAAAAATTTGAAAGTGGATTTGGAGAAGCCTAAAAAAAAATTGTCAATAGAAGTTACTCAAAATTATTCGTTTTTTTATGCGGGTGAATCTGGGTGCGTTTCCGGCTTGCCGCTTGGCGTTGAGGGAAATGTGGCGGTTTTTTTCAGCGGCAAAAAAACTGATTTGCTTGCTGCTTTTTTGTTGATGAAGCGTGGCTGTAATGTTTTTCCAGTTTTGGAAAAAAATTCCAAAAAAATCAAAGAACAGCTTGTTGTGCTTGAGAAATGGAATTCTTTCAGAAAGTTCAAGTTTTCTCAAAAAAAAGATTTGAATGCACTGGTTGAAAAAAAAGACATTTCTGTGAAGGCGGTTGTTTTTGGCTTTTGGCCGCTTTTGTTTTTTCCAAAAGAACTGGAAAAAAAGTATTTTGGGGAATTGTTTGCATGATTGAAGGGGTTGTTTTCGACTTGGACGGAGTTGTCGTAGATTCTCCGAAAATTTATTTTAAAGTTATGAAAGAGTTTTTAAGCAAGCGAAGCATTGGCGTGACCAATGGAGAGGTAATGAACCTTATTTCTTATTCGCTCAAAGAAGAACTGGTTCAGATAAACAAAAACCACATGTTAAATATTTCTTATGGGGAATTTTTAAAGCACACTTTAGGTGTTTCTTTAAGACTTGCAATGACTGAAATGAATTTGAACAGTGGCGCCCAGGAATTGCTTTTTGATTTGAAAGACGATGGATTTCTCATAGGCCTTGCAACGAATAATGATTTTAAGGTCGTTGATTTTGTGGTAAAAAAGTTTTCACTGAATGGTTTTTTTGATGCGATTGTTTGCGGGGAAGATGTCGTGCATGGAAAGCCCAACCCTGAAATTTACATAAAAGTCGTGCAAAAGCTTGGTTTAAAGCCAGTTAATTGCGTTGCAATAGAGGATACGGCAGTTGGCGTTAGGTCGGTAAAGTCAGCTGGCCTAAAATGCATAGCTTTTCCGAACCAGTTCACAAGGTATGGTTCTTTCAAGGAAGCCGATTATGTTATTAATAGCCTCACAGAGCTTTCTGCGAAAAAAATTTCAAGGATGTGAATTTTTTTGAAACTCGCTATTTTTTCCGACCTTCACTTGGGTTTTAAGGAAGGCAATGAAAGAGAACAAGAGTGTTTTGAGAATGCAAGGAGCGCTTTCGAAATTGCTTGCAGGGAACAGACTGATGCAATTTTAATCGCGGGAGACATTTTTGATGTTCCGCTTCCAAGTCCTGAAACAATGCTTAAAGCATTTGAAATTTTTTCAATTCCACAAAAACAGTCAAAACCAGAATTGAAAATAAGTGTTGTGGGCGAAAAAACTGAAAAAAAAGTCAATTTTAACGGGCTGCCTGTGATTGCAATTCACGGCACCCACGATTATCGGAGCATTGGCCAGACAAACGTTTTGGAATTGTTTGATGCTTCTGGTTATTTGGTTTATTTGAAAATGAAAAAAGCAGTTATTGAAAAAAATGGTGAAACTGTCTGCGTGCACGGCTTTAGCGGCGTGCCGGAAAAAAAATCTTTGGATGTGTTAAGGCTTTGGAATCCAAAGCCTGTGAATGGAGCGGTTAATATTTTGATGATGCACCAGTCCATCATGGAATTTTTGCCTTTTTCTGACGAAATGATTGCAACAATTTCACTCTCTAATCTCCCGCAAGGGTTTGATTTGATTGTCAACGGGCACCTTCACTGGTCAAACATCCAAAAGCTTGAGGGTTCGACTTTTTTGCTTACCGGTTCAACTGTGACAACCCAGATGAAAAAACTTGAAGCGGAAAAGCCAAAAGGTGTTTTTGTGTTTGACCATGAAAAAAAATCGCTGGATTTTTTTGAGCTTCCAATGCAGCGAAAGCTTTTTTATTTTAAGGAAAAATTTTCAAGCGCCACTTCGGGCGAGGTTTTAGAGCGTGCAAGAACACTCGCTAGTCAGGCGGTTTCTGATTCAAGTGGTTTGCCCCCAATGGTTAGGTTAAAGCTTGTGGGAAACCTTGCAGATGGCTTTTCCTCCCTTGACATTGATTTTAAAGAGCTGAAAAAAGAGTTTGAAGGCCGTGCAATTCTTTCCATTTCAAAAGAATTTTTTTCAGCTTCTTTTAAGAAAAAAATCAGCGAGCTGAGGGGCCTTCATGCTTCAAAGCAGTCAATTGCTTCGATTGGCTTGGAGCTTTTGGAGAAAAACCTGGAAAAAACTTCTTTTGACAAATCTTTTGATGTTCGAGAAATGTTCGAACTTTTATCAGAAAACAAAATTGACGAGGCAATTTCACTAGTTCAAAAGCCAAAAAAAGATTAGCCGTGGTTTTTTTTAAAGTCTGCATAATCTGCCAGCGCCTTGAGTCCACGTGCGGCAACGCTTGGGTAAGAGAAAGTAATAATGCCCGCTTTTTCAAGCTCTTTTCTTTTTTTTTGCGTGTAATCCGAACCGATTGTAACTACTAAAATCGGCTTTTTTGCGCTTTTTTTTATTTTTTTCAGTTCCCTTACAATCCCGCTGTCAATGGCAGGCGTATTGAATAGGACAAGAACCATTATCATGTCGACATTTTTATCTCCAAGGGCCTTTGTTATTGCAAGAGAGTACCTTTTTTCATCAGCGTCACCCACCAAGTCAAGCGGGTTTGAAATTGTGACAGTGCTTGGAAATGCTTTTCGCAGTTCTTTTTTTATTTTTGGGTTAATTTTTGCAAGCTCAAGGCCTTCATATAACACTTGGTCAGCTGTGACTATTCCAAAACCGCCTCCGTTTGTAATTATTTGTACACTGTTACCTTTTGGCAGCGGCTCGTTTTCAAGAATTTTTGCAAAAGTGAACAGCTCCTGCAAGTCCTTTGCCTGAATTATTCCTGCCTGCTTGAACATTGCTTCATAGACTTCAGTGTTTCCTGCAAGAGAACCGGTGTGGGAAGCTGTTGCAGCGTGTGTTTTTCCGTGAACCCCGCCTTTAAGTACCACTATTGGTTTTTTGAGGGAAGTTTTTTTTGCAATCTCCATGAATTTTCTTCCTTCCTTTACTCCTTCAATGTACATGGTAATGATTTTTGTGTCGGGGTCTTTGGAAAAATAATCCAGCAAATCGGCTTCGTCAATGTCCATTGCATTGCCGTAAGAGACAAACTTGCTTAAACCGAATTCCTGCGTGGACATCCAGTCAATTATTGCAACTCCGAGTGCCCCACTCTGGCTCAAAAAGGAAACTGTTCCTTTTTTTGGAGTGCCTGTTTTTTCTGAAGCAGAAAAAGTGGTGTTCAGGTTGTTTGATGTGCACAGCGTGCCAAAACAATTTGGGCCAAGAACTCGTGTCCCAGAATTTGCGTCAATTATTTTTTGCACTTGCGCTGTCACTTTTTTTTCCCCTATTTCTGAAAAGCCCGCAGAAATTATTATCACTGCCTTCACTTTTTTTTCGGTGCACTCTTTAAGAACTTGCGGCACAAGCCTTGCAGGCACTACTATTACTGCCAGGTCAATTTTTTTTGCAATGCCTTTTACGGTTTTATAGCTTTTTTTTCCAAGAATTGTGTCATGGTTTGGGTTTACCGGAAAAGTGCTGTTTTTTAAGCTTCCGTTCAGAAAGTTTTCAAAAATAGCGCGCCCAATGCTTTCCTTCTGCCCGCTTGCCCCAATCACTGCAACTTTTTTTGGGAAAAAGAAACTGTCGAGTAAGTGCATGAGTAATAAAAGCGGTTTTTGGAATAAAAACTTTACGGGTTAGAGTAACTATAGAAACTATATTTTATTTTTCTATGCTCTGTGAAGGTAGAAACATTTTTTAAGTGCATTTTGAATTACTTTAGTATGGGTTCTTATGGTCGGCGCCGAAATGTCAAAGTTTTGCCGTTGGTTCTAATAGGCTAATTGCAATGCGAATGGCTGCGTTAGAAATCGCCCACAACTCTTAAGGTAGAAAGTCCTTGTTTTTGATTTTGTCGGGGAGGTATTCTTCTGTTATGAAGCGGATCCCTTTTTTGGATAGTGCTTCGAGTTCGAGTTTGACTGCTTTTTGTTTCATGTTTGCGAATTCTTCTTGCCATTCTTTTTTCTTGAACCATTCATAGCTTGCCATTTCATTCAATCTTTTTACATCAAGCTGGTTTAGCTTGATTGTGACTTCTTTTGGAATTTTGTATTTTTCCACGTCGAATGTTGTGAGCCCGATGTATTTTGTGTCCGGCGTTGCAAGCTTTTCTTCAGAGTAAGAGAGTGAAATGGAGCCTTGTTTTATTACTGAGTAAATGTACATTCCCCAAGGGTCTGCATCCATTAGAGCAAATACTGGGAGTTTGTGTTCTAAGTTGAGGCGTTGCACGAGCCTTCTTTCTGCTCTTGAAGGCTGTCCCCTGCCTGTTATTATTATGCATTTGTGTTTTTTCCAGAACTTGTCTTCGTTGAACCTTTTCCAGACTGCATCTTTTTCAATGAATAGCACAAAATCTGCGCTTACGTCCTTGAATTCGATTCTTTCGGGTTCCACGTTGGACGGTACGCCCCAGCCGCCGGAACCCATTTTTGTCAAATCTATTGTGTCGTTTCCGTCTTTTATTTTCATTTCG
>JACPKT010000027.1 GCA_016186855.1 Candidatus Iainarchaeum sp.
ACTCGCCGAGGTTGTGGGATGCTTTTGCAAGAATTTTTGCATCATTATAGTGCGTTGTTGCCTCAACAATTGTTTTTGCCATTTTTGCCGGGTTTTTTGACTTGAAAATTCCCGAGCCCACAAAAACGCCGTCCACTCCAAGCTGCATCATTAAAGCAGCGTCTGCAGGTGTTGCTATTCCGCCTGCAGCAAAGTTTACGACTGAAAGCCTTCCAAGTTCGCGAGTTTTTTTCACCAATTCCAGCGGGGCACAGCACTCGTGGGAAAATTTTTCGATTTGGATTTCGTTCATTTTTTTGAGCGAAGAAATTTCCTCATTTATGGTTCTTACATGTCTTACTGCTTCAACAATGTTTCCTGTTCCTGCCTCTCCTTTTGTCCTAATCATTGCCGCTCCCTCGTTTATCCTTCGCAATGCTTCCCCAAGGTTTTTGGCTCCGCAAACAAATGGAACAGAAAATTTTGTTTTGTCAATGTGGTTTTTTTCGTCTGCCGGCGTCAGCACTTCGCTTTCGTCAATGTAGTCCACTCCAAGCTCTTGCAGTATTTGTGCTTCCACAAAATGGCCAATGCGCACTTTTGCCATGACAGGAATGCTTACGGCGCTCATTATTTCCTTTATTTTTGCCGCGTCAGCCATTCTTGCTACTCCGCCGTCTGCGCGAATGTCTGCAGGCACGCGTTCAAGCGCCATCACCGACACCGCGCCGGCCTTTTCCGAAATTTTTGCCTGCTTTGCGGAAACAACATCCATTATTACCCCGCCTTTAAGCATTTGTGCAAGCCCGCTCTTGAGCCGAAAAGTCCTTTTTTTTTCACTCATTCAAAAACACTGTCCTTACTGAAATTAGCTAAATAAATCTTTTATAAAGCTTTTTTAAGCAAAATCTGTTTTATGGTGCAAATTCCGATTTATTATCCCGATCCTTCTTACATTATTGGCAGATTTAAGAAAAAAGCTCGGGAGTTTAAAGATATAAGTAAGGCACATGAAAGAAAAACGCAAATAAAAGTTTCGATTGAAACGAAAAAGCAGTCATTCAAGTTTGTAATTTCACAAATTTCTGAAATGGAAATAAAAAAAGCTCTGATGAATGAAGAAGGCTTGACTTTTGAGCAGGCAAACAAAATTTTTTATGAAGTGATTCAGGAAACACCAAACTATGTGCCGGTGGTTGAAAACATAGTGGTTTCACCCAAGGTTTGCAATACTGTTTGCAGCAAAAAACTTGATTTGGCAGATGTTCTCCACATTCTCATTGCTGACAGATTAAAATTATTGCTAATCACCAAAGAGAAAAAAATAGACAGGTGGAAAAGCATTTACCCGCATACTTTAAGTGAAAAGCAGTTCCAGGAAATGGTTAAAACTTTACAACTTCATTAGCAAGCTTGTGCAATTGCCTGTTGTTGCTGGTTTTATTCAAAGAAACAATTTCTTTTGGCAAAAAAGCTAGCGAAGAATGGACTGTTTGTACTTTAATCCCGTTTATTTTTATTGTTTCCTTAACAAGTTTTGGCCTCATATAATAATCACTAAAATAATAGTTTGCAAACTACTTTTTAAACAGTATTCAGTCAAATTTTGGTTAAAATAATTCTTTTATAAAGCTTTTTTAAGCAAAATCTGTTTTATGCTTGCGCTACAATTAAGGCAAAAGCTTTTAGCGTTTGCCCGCGAAGACATCGGCGGCCTTGACGTCACTTCCGTGCTTTTGCTGGAAAAAAATTGCTTTGCAAAAGTTGTTGCTCGCGAAAACTGTGTTCTTGCAGGTGCAGAAGAAGCTGCTTTTTTGTTTTCGCGTTTTGGGGCAAGAACTGTTTTCAGAAAAAAAGACGGTTCATTTGTCAAAAAAGGCCAAACAGTTCTGCACGTTTCAGGTTTAAATAAAAGAATACTGTCAGTTGAGCGCACTGCACTGAATGTTTTGGGCCGCATGAGCGGGCTTGCAACAATTTGCTCAAAGGCAAGCAAAATTGCAGGGAAAAAAACAAAAGTTTTTTTGACTAGGAAAACAATGCCAGGTTTTAACCTGTTTGACAAAAAAGCCTGTGCTTTTGGGGGGGTTTTTCCGCACAGGAAAAACCTGCGCGAATCAATCCTAATCAAAGAAAACCACTTACAGTTTGAAGGCATTCCTGAAATTTTGCAAAAAGCAAGGGGAAAAAAGCAAAAACTGCGCCTGAAAGAAATTGAAATAGAAGTTGAAAGCCTCAATCAGGCGGTTTTGGCTGCAGAGAGCGGGGCAGAAGTAATATTGCTTGACAATTTTTCCCCCAAAAAAGCAAGGGCTGCAATTAAGGAAATCAGGTGTTTAAATAAAAGAATAATTATAGAACTGAGCGGTAGCATTAGCCTTAAAAATCTGAAACAATACGTTTCATTGGGTGCTGACCGCGTGTCAATGGGCCAGCTTTCAAAAGAGGCAAAAATGATTGATTTTTCGCTGGAGATGGTGAAATGACGCGAGGACTGATTGTCGGAAGGTTCCAGCCATACCATATAGGGCACCATGAGGCAGTCAAGCGGATACTAAAAGAAACCGATGAGCTCATCATCGTGGTTGGCTCAAGCGATAATTCCCACTCGATTCAAAACCCTTTTACTGCAGGCGAGCGCATTGAAATGATTTCAAGGGCGCTTAAGGCAGAAAAGCTTTTTGAGAAATGCTTTATTGTCACAGTTGCAGATGTTAATGAAAACACTGTTTGGACGTCAAAAATCAAAAGCTATTGCCCAAAATTTGAAACGGTTTACACAAACAACCCTCTTGTAAAGCAGTTGTTTGAAGGAGTCGGCGTAAAGGTGAAAAAAATGGTTTCACAGCGCAGTGAAATTGATGGCGTGAAAATCCGTGAAAAAATGCTGAACGGCGAAAACTGGAAAGAACTCGTGCCGGCGCCAACAGCAAAGTACCTTGACGAAATCAATTCATTGGCAAGAATTAAAGCAATAACTGAGAAAGAAGAAAAAGAGTGAAAAAATGCCTAAGAAGTCTTTGTGGGCAGCGCAGTCAAAAGCCAAGAGAAAGGGGATTATAGAAAATGCCATTAAAGAGGACATTAAATGGGGGCTAAAGTAAAAGCTGTTTTTGTGATGGTTTTCACCCGCTTAATTCAAGCATCCTACGTTTTCTTCCACGATTATTTCGTACTTGTCTTCTTTCAGGGATGCAAGAATGTTTTCCAGATTTATTTTTTTCATGTGTGGGCAGATAGCGCAGGGCACGACGAATTTTTTGTGCGGGAACTGCACTTGGAGCATGTCGCTCATTCCGCACTCTGTCACAAGCATGAAAGTGCCTGCGCTGCTGTTTTGAACGTATCTGCTCATGTCGCTTGTACCGCCAGCAAGGTCTGCTTTTGCAACCACTTCCGGCTTGCACTCCGTGTGCGCCAAAACCTTTATGTCTGGATAGGTGCCACGGTAAGCGTCAATTTGTTCTGGGGAAAATGTTTCGTGTACTATGCAGGTGCCATGCCAGGGTATTATTTTTTTTGCGGTTTTTTTTGCAAGGTTTTGGGCCATGAAAGTGTCCGGGAGAAATATTATTTCTTTTTGTGGCATTTCCTCAATTATTTTTAGAGCGTTTGCAGAAGTGCATACTACGTCGCTTTCGGCCTTCACTTCTGCGGAAGTGTTGACATAGGTCACCACTCCTGCGTGTGGGTACTTTTTGCGCAATTGCAAAACATCTTGTGATGTAATGCTTTCTGATAGGCTGCAGCCGGCTTTATGGTCCGGGATCAAAACTTTTTTTTTAGGGGAAAGTATTTTTGCGGTTTCTGCCATGAAGTGCACTCCGCAAAACACTATTGTGTCTGCGCCTGTTTCTTTTGCCTGTCTGCTTAGCCCCAAAGAGTCCCCGTGATAGTCTGCAATGCCGTAAATTATTTCTGCTCTCTGGTAATTGTGTGCAAGTATTACGGCATTTTTTTCCAGTTTCAACCTGTTGATTTCAAGCGTGAACGGTGCAAACGGAAGGCAGTCGTTTAGCGAATAATTCAAGTACTTTAGTTTTGAGTGGAGCCGTTTTGCTTCTTTGTTTATTTCTTTTGAAAACTGCAATTGCATAAGGAAATTGTTTTGCTGTGGCTTTTAAACCATTTGGTTCAATCAAGAATTTCGTTATTCAAAATAAAAAAAT
>JACPKT010000028.1 GCA_016186855.1 Candidatus Iainarchaeum sp.
GGCGAGGTTTTTTTGAAAAAGCTCGCGCTGGCACTGGAACAAAAACACATTGGCTTGGAAGACGTTTCTTTTGTTCCCACTTCCCATAAGTTGACCATAATTGCCGGCCAGCTTAAAATCCCCATTACCTCGCTGAATGATTCTGAAATAGATATTGCAATAGAGTTCGTGGACGCGGTGGACGAGGATTTTAATTTCATTAAAAGGGATTCTTTTTCGCTTGTGCGCGACAAAATGATTGCCCAAAGCGCTGGCATTCTCGTGGTCGTGGCAGAGGAAAAGCATTTTTCAAAAAAAATAGGTGGCGCAATTCCTTTCGAGGTCTCTCCTTTTGGGTGGAAGCGCACTCTAAGCCAGCTCTCAATGTTTGGAGCGGCCCGCTTGATGGAAAATGACGGCAGGCCAAAAAAAAGCGAGACAGGAAATTACATGATAGAGGTTTTGTGCGACCAAATGTTTTCGCTTGAAGACATTGAAATCCAGTCAAAACAGGTTCCAGGGGTCCTGGAAACAGGCCTTTTTTTGGGCCTTGCAGACAAAATAATCCTTCACAATGGGCGCGTGAAGGTGCTCAGCAGGACAGAGTACGAGAAAAAAGGAAGGATCTGAACAGAAAAAATCCATTCTTTTAAAAGATTTCACAACTCAAATATCTTTTTAGCCTACTCGTGAATGTTGAAGAATTTGCGAGCTGGAGGCGAGCAAGTGCCATTGAGCGCAAGCGAAATGGCACAAAAGTGTCGCAACAAATTGACGAAAGAATATTATTCAAATTGTTCAATTGTCAATTTGTTGGCCTGATTTTGCAGGCGCCGGAGTGGCTTAGCGGTTAAAGCACCACACTCATAAAACCCTTGCGGGAGTTTTAACAAATTGGCAAAAGAACAATTAACTTGTATTCACTTGCCAATTTGTTACGCCGCATATGTGCCCCATCTTCGATGGGGCGATAATATTTGAGTAAAATGGGTTTTGAGAAATGTGGGGATCGAGAGTTCGAATCTCTCCTTCGGCACTCGTTTGCGTCCGAGTGTGCCGCATACGTGTCCCGTCTTCGACGGGACGGTAATATTCTTGAGGGATTGAAAATCCCTCAAAGTATGCACTGTCAACCAACAAATTGACAAAGAATAATTAATTGTTATTCATATGTCAATTTGTTGCTGGTGCGCCAGTTGTTCGACGGGACGGTAATATTTGTGCACTGTCAAAGTTGTCTTAAAAATCCTTTTTTTTGTAATTCTTTTGGCTGGCATGCTTTTTGAATTCGCATTGGTTGTTTTTGGCGCTTTTTTGCTTTTAAAGGGAGCAGAATGGGTCACTGACTCTTCGTCCGGCATTGCCAAGCGGCTTGGCACCACAAATTTGGCCGTTGGCTTGATTCTCATTTCAGTAATGCTCAGTTTGCCTGAACTGCTTGTCGCATTTTTTGCTTTCTTGAAGGGCCACGAGCAGGTGAGCGTTGGAGTCAGCCTTGGCTCGGTTATTGTGAATTTGGGCTTGATTCTNATTTGGGCTTGATTCTTGGCCTTGCAGGAATAATCCGGCCAATCAGCGTGCCAAAGCACGTTGTTACAAGGGATGGCATATTCATGCTGGTTGCAACAATTGTTGTTGCACTGATTGCACTTGAAGACCTGAAGCTTACTCCGCGCGATGGAATAATTTTTTTGCTTTTGTTTGTGCCTTACGCGGTAAACGTTTATGCGCAGGAAAAACAACTTGCATTGCGAGAGCGGAAAAAAGAGGTTGAAAGCATTTCAAAAACACTCGTGATGTTTGGAAAGCTTGGAAACCAGTTTGTAATAAAAAGCGGCGCAATGATTTTTGGCGTTGGCTGCCTTTTCCTCATAGCCGGCTCTGAATTTTTCACAAACGGAATTTTGGAGATTGCAAGCAACCTCAACATTTCAGATTCATTCATTGGAATAACTTTGGGCGCGCTTGGGCCAAGCCTTCCAAACCTGGTGGTGGCATTGCAGGCCTCAAAAAAGGGCTTTGACGAACTGGTTGTTTCACAGTCCATTGGCTCAAACATTTTCACCTTGTTTGTAACCCTTGGCTTTTTGAGCCTGCTTGGCCCGATTTCGCTTACAAATGTTTTCCAGACAATTACCGCGCCAGCCCTCATCATTGTGACAATGTTTGCATTTCTTTTCCTTTTAACTGGAAAGATAGGAAAATTTGAAGGGATTGTGCTGGTATTGCTTTATTTTGGCGCACTGGTTGCAGAATCAACTCCAACCCTGTTTGGCTGGACATAATTTCCACTTGAAAGCCCAATAGGTTTTAAAGCGGTTTTGCAAGAAGCTTTTGTCATGCGCTTAAAAAAATTTTTGGCTGGCATTTTGGTTTTGCTCTTTTTGGCAGGGTGCGCGCAAACACAAGAACAGCAGCCGCCAGAAAATGGGGCGCCAGAGCAAGAGTCTCCAGAGTTGCCGGCTGTTGGAACACTTATTGTAAGCATCACTGACGAAGAGCATTATTACGGGGACTTTTCCGGCTTAAATGTGACCATTGAAAAAATAGGGCTGTTAAGAGACGATGCAAAAAATGAGCTGTTTTTTTCAGGGCAAAAAACTTTCAATATTTTGGAGCTTGCAGTTGAAAAAAAAATAATTGAACAAAAAGAAATTGATGCAGGTAGTTTTGAAGGAATCAATTTAATCGTTTCAAAAGCAGAGCTGGTAAAAAATGACGGTGAAAAAATTGAAATCATTGTCCCAAGCGACGGATTATTGTTGGTAAAAGAATTTCAAGTGTTGGATGGGAAAACAATCGAAGTAGTTATTGATTTTGACCCTTATTCTGTTGTAATGCTTGAAGGAAATTATTTATTGCAACCGGCTTTGCTTGTGAAGTTGTTGTCCCTTCAAGAGTTTGAACAAAAAGTTTTGCTGCGAAAGCAACAGCAAGAGGAAAGAGAGCAAAGAGAGCACAAGGCAGGGCTTGAGCAGTTTTCTTACCCAACTGAAGCTGAAAGTGGCGCGGAAATAGAATTCAGGTGGACGGTAAAAGGCGGCGAAGAGGGAGTTATTCCGCACACTGCAGTTCACTGGGACCTTGTTGGGGGGCACGCTGCAAACGTTGAAGAGTACGCGAATGCAAGCAAAATACTGCAAGGGCAAACACCGCAAGAGTTTTCAGTAAAAGTTGCCGCTCCACAGGTTGAAGCGGATTCAACTCTTTTTTTCAGGTTCCACGCAGTCGTGGACGGAGAACACGTTTATTCGGATGAATTCCAAATACAAATAAAGGCAGAGGAAGTGGCACAACAGCAGCTAAAAGAGTTTGAAATATTTTCGGATGACAGGAAATTTGAGCCAAACGAAATAACAGTTCCAGAGGGAGACCTTGTGAAAATCACTTTTAACGTGCCCACAAGCGGAGTTTCATTCGGCGGCGAAGACATAAGGAGCACCCAGTTTAACACGGGAGTAGTAAAGCCCGGCTCATCAAAAACCGTGGAATTCACTGCCCCCGCGCAAAGCTTTCAGGCAAAATCCTACTGGCCGGGAAGCTCTATTTTGAAGGCAACGTTGACAGTAAAAGTTGAATGACTTGGACAAAAAATTTTTTGCATTTGTAATTCTTTTGGTTTTGCTTTTTGGGTGCACACAACAACTGGAAAACGAAGCTGAAAACACGGTTCAAAGCGCAAAATTTTCGTTAAAAGTTTCTGCAAACGGCGAAACTCTTGTTGACAAAGCGCTGGTGTTGCAAAAAGGAACCAATGCGCTGAAAGCAATGAAAAGCGCGGTAAAAGTCCAAACGCAAGAGACAAGTTTTGGCGAATTCGTCACAGGAATTGCAGGCGTGCAAGCTGATTCAAAACACTACTGGGCACTATACGTCAACGGAAAATACGCGGAAAAAGGAATTGGCCAATACACTTTAGAAGAAGACACATTAATTGAATGGCAGTTGGAGGAAATAAAATGAAAAAACATTTAAGTAAAAATTGTTGCCAATACGTTTTTTAAGTTTACGAAGCAAATTAAATGTATGGAAACAGAATCAAAACAGATTTTAAAAGAATTAAAAGGCATTAGAAATGACATTGAATATCTTAAAGGACATTTGACGGTTGCAGACGCATTGCTGACAGATGATGATTTAGAATCTATTAGAGAAGCCGAAAAAGACCTAAAAGCTGGTAAAACGAAGAGGCTGATATAATATCTATGCTGTCCACTTATCCCAGCATGCCCAAAAATTTTTGGACAAGCTTGACAAACACATTCAAAAAAGAATTGAAGAACGATTAAAGAGATTAGCCGTCGAACCTTTTCCCTCCGATTCAAAATTTATTGGGCGAGACGAAGGCGAACCCATTTTTCGCTATCGAATCGGAATGTATCGCGCCCTGTACAAAGTTAAGCATGACAAGCAAATTGTTTTGATCACAAAGATTGACAAACGGCCGCAGGTATACCAAGATTAAAAAATTTAACCGTTTAATTTTGTTTCTTGTAATTGGTTTTTGTTTACAACAATAAAGTGAAAATTGGAAAAAATACAAGATTCGCCCGCATAATTAATTTAATCCACTGACTCCAGATTAAACAAAGCGTCAAGCCCAATGGCAATCAGCACTGAAAGCAGCCCCAATGTTGTAAAAGTTGAATCAAATATTTTTCCGGGAAAAAAAGCGTTGCCTATAAACAGGGCACTAAAAAATGCCACTCCCAAAAAAAACGCAGTCGCCAGTTTTTTTATTATACCCATTTTTCATCACTTTATTAAAAAATTAAACACCAAAAATAACAGCAAGCCCTGAGCAGTGCTGAGAACTACCATGTATTTTGAAATCCGGGGAATTGTTTCAGCAATTTTCAGCAATGCAAGTTTTGAAATATAGTAAAAAAGCAAAAACGAAGCCGAAGTCCACACAATGTTTGTAATTGCCTGCATGTCAGAATAAGCCCACACTATCAAGGCAAAAAATATGGTGAAGTACAGGGTTTTTTTGCCGTTGAAGAAATAAAACATTATTGCGTAAAAACCAAAAACCCAAAACAAATTGTTCAGAACGAGGCCTATGAAAAAACCGAAATCAAGAGCCATTGCGTGAGTCAGCGCTTCGAAAAACATTTTCAGTACCTCAGCTCCAGGTTTTCAAGCGTGAAAACAATGAACAGCACCACGAACCCGAGAACGGAAAAAACTGCGGCCGATGTGACAATTATTCCAATAATTGCCAATAGCTGCAGGATTAGGAAAAACACTATCGTCCATTTTGCCGCTGCAAGAAAACTTTTAGCCAAAACCATTTTTCATCACACCAAAAAAACGTTTATCACAACCATTGAAGCGTAAAACACAATCGTAGTGGCGAGGGTTCTTTTAACGGAATACTTTGTGTTGCCCAAAAAAGTGTCAAACAGGACCAGGCCAAAAAAAACCATTATTGCCACAAAAAACAGGCCGCCTGCAGTGAACACCCAGCCAAGAACCGTTGCTGCGTCAACAGTTGAATGAACGTATAGCGCCAAAAGTGTTCCGCCAAAAATGGGGCGCTTGTCTGACAAAAAGTAAGCTGCAGAGGCAAAAGCCATTACCCAAAACGGGTTGGTTAAAACAAAATTAATGAACCAGCCAATGTCAAGTGCTGCCAAGTGCATTAAAATTTCAAGAATCATTGCCCTTTTTCACCTTTTGGCCTTTTTTTGGGCAACAGGCCAGCGGCAGCGCAATAAAAGGCAGTGAGGTGACTAGAAAAATCAGGGTAATTTTTGCCTTTAAAGCTTGCTGCCGCTGGCTGTGCCGGAACCATTGATTTTTTTCTCCAAAAAATAGCCCAATGGCTCGAATTGATATTAGGTACCACATATATAGACACAAAACACCAATATAAAGATAACTTTTTCACTAAAAACAGTTATTTAAGAGTTTTTTGGCCAAACAGCGTTTTTTGGAGAATTTTAAAGAATTTATCAACCTTTTAACAAAAGGTTGGCGAAAACCGCCTCTTTTCAAGATGCGGATTAAGCCTAATCAAAATTAGGCTTGTAATCAAAAATGAAACCGCACACTTTAGTACGCTGGGGGTGTCATTTAGCTTTTATTAATTGTTTCTTAAATGAAATAAATAATTGCAAAAATAACCGCTAAAAGCTTTTTTTGCCCTCGTAGTCTAGCCCGGTCAAGGACGATGCCCTCTCACGGCATTGACCCGGGTTCAAATCCCGGCGAGGGCACCAATAACTTTTCACTTTTTAGGGAGAATTTTTGCACAAAAAAAAGGTTTATAAATAGTACAAACCTAATAATACTGATTTTTTGATGATGAAAAATAGCGCGCTCAATTTAGCTCTAAAATTGGCTGCAATTGTATTGGTTTTCAGCACTGTTTATGGTGCGCCACCGGGGCAGGGTGTCAGCGTTGATGTAAACCTTAATGTCCCTTATAATGATATCAACTATGTCAGCAATAACAGAAATAAAATTGTTACAATTGACTTCAATTATTTGGACACAAATTTAGCGACTGGATTTAATGTAACAGGGTATTCGCTTGACGCAAATATTTATTATTCAAGCACTAAAGGAGCTTACACAAATGCTATTGTTACAAACCAGAGCCTGATTACGGCAAGTGACTCCAACAGAACCAATTGGGGTTCTCCTGATGTCAACAAATATGTTTGGAAATGGGACACGTCAAAATATACTATCACAGACGGAAACTATTTTATCGATGTAAATG
>JACPKT010000029.1 GCA_016186855.1 Candidatus Iainarchaeum sp.
AACTGGTAAAAAGCCTGGCGCGCTACGGGTTCTTGCAGGAAAATGCGACACTTGATGATGTGTTCGGACTTGAGATAAGGGAAGTGCTTGAAAAGCGGCTTCAGACACTTGTTTGGAGACAAAACCTTGCAAAAACAGTTATGCAGGCACGACAGTTCATAGTGCATGGACACATTGCAATTGCAGGCGCAAAAATGACATCGCCAAATTATTTGGTGCCTGCAGAAAAAGTGGAAAAAATAGGGTATTTTGGCGGAAAACAACTCCAGCTTGAGCCTCTAAAACCTGAAAAAACAGAGGAGCAAAAAAAAGAGTTTGAAGAAGCAGGACAAGAAGCGCAAGAAACAGGAGAAGAACTTGAAGGCGGAGTGATAGAGGATGCAGAATAACACGGCGGTAATTCACATCTATGCTTCAAGGAATAATACAATTATGGTTCTCACTGACCAGACAGGTGCTGAAACTATTGCAACTTCTAGCGGTGGAAGAGTTGTAAAAGCACAACACAAGGAAGGAAGCCCTTACGCGGCAATGAAGGTTGCTGAAATAATTTCACAAGTTGCAAAAGAAAAAGGAATTTTTGAGGTTGAAGTAAGAGTGCGGGGACAGGGCGGAATCAGGCCGAAAAACCCTGGGCAAGGAGCAGAAGCCGCAATAATCAGCCTTACAAGGAATGGTTTAAGAATAAAATCAATACAAAATGTTACTCCACTCCCTCACAACGGGACAAGAAGGAAAAAAAGACATAGAAGCAAGAAAAAGTAAAAAAACGAAAGGATTAACAAATTGGCAGCAAGTAAAATAATTTTATGTTTCATTTGCCAATTTGTTAGTTTGCAATCCGTATATGACCTGCTTTTAGCAGGGCGATAATATGAATATAATTTTGGATTACAATAAAAAAGGTGTAAAAAAAATGGATTTCAAAAAGCTAAGCGAAAAACACAGTGCAACAAAAATTTTAATGAAAGGAGTTGACACGACACTCATAAACAGTATTAGAAGGACCGTAATGAACAGCGTGCCAACTTTTGCTGTAGAGGATGTCACGATTTATGAAAACAATTCAGCACTTTTTGACGAGTATCTTGGCCACAGACTTGCAATGATTCCAATAAAATCAGACCCCAAGAACTCAAAAAAAGGCGATACTGTAAAATTTGTGCTGGAAAAAACAGGGCCAGGAATTGTGTACAGCAGAGACCTGAAAAGCACTGACCCAAAAATAGAAGTCATAGACAAAAACATCCCGATTGCAAAACTAAAAAAAGACCAAAAGATAAAACTTGAAGCAGATGCAGTTGTGGGACTCGGGAAAGAGCATTCAAAATGGCAGCCTGCGCTGATAACATTCAAGGAAGTTCCAAAAGTTTCTTTTGACACAAAACAGTTAAAAGACCCAAAAAGAATTATTGCTGAATGCCCAAAAGGTGTTCTTGAGCTAAAGGCAGGAAAAATCATGGTTGCTGACCCAATAAATGCTGACATTGACTTGCTGATGAAATGCGCAGACATTGTCCCTGCAGGGACCATGACTGTTGGATATGATACGGACACATATGTTGTGACTGTTGACAATTTTGGAAACCATGAAACTCTGGATATTTTTTTGCTGGCGGTTGAATCATTAAGGGAAAAAACGAAAGGTTTTAGGGCAGAATTGAAAAAAACATAGATGTGCAGGGGTACCAAAGAGGACAAATGGACGGGACTTAAGATGTTTAGGGTAATGAGCTATCCCGGGGCAAGCGCCTTCGAGGGTTCGAATCCCTTCCCCTGCATTAAAAAATTAAAAGTGAAAAAAAAATGGAAAAAAAGAAAAAAATTTCTATAGAATTGGAAAAGATAGGAAAAAAAGAAAAACAAAAAATTTGGGTAGACATAGCCAAAAGAATAGTCAAGCCAAACAGAACCCTTCCAAAAGTTAACCTTTGGAAGATAAACATTTTGGCAAAAAAACTTCAAAAAAAGACAATCGTAGTTCCGGGGCATGTCTTGGGTGAGGGAAAACTTGATGACGCCTTCAACATTGCCGCGCTTTCTTTTTCAAAAAAAGCAACTCAAAAAATTGCGGATACCAATGGAAGGGTTTTCAGCCTGCCAGACCTTGCAAAATCAGGGCAGAAAACAAGTGAAATGGTGATAGTGAAATGACAGTAATTGACGGAACAACGCATAGACTCGGAAGACTTGCTTCCTCCATTGCAAAAAGGCTGCTGAAAGGAGAGCAAATTGACGTGGTCAACTCAGAAAAAGTAATAATAATAGGAAATAGGGAACAAATAATAAAAAAATACCGCGTAAGGCAGTCACTGCAGCACCATGGAAACCCAAAAGGAGGCCCAAAATTTTACAAAATGCCGAACATGATTGTTAAAAGCGCTGTAAGAGGAATGCTGCCTTCAAAAACAACAACAGGGAGAGATGCACTCAAGCGATTTAAGGCACACATTGGCGTGCCACCGCTGTTTGATAAATCAAGGTGGTGAAACCAATGGAAGCAAAGAAAAAGAAGAGAAAGGGAATAACAACAAAAGCAAAGAAAAAAACAGCCGTGGCAAGAGCAGTCATAAGAAAGGGCAGCGGAATTGTTAGAATTAACCAGAGAAATCTTGAATCAGTTACACCAAAATACCTTTACGAATTTATAAAAGAACCGCTGGAGCTTGCAGCTCCCCTTTCAGGCGAGGTAGACATTTCGGTAAAAGTTGAGGGAGGAGGGTTTGTGGGCCAAGCAGTGAGTGCACGAAGTGCAATTGCAAAAGCTCTGCTGAAATACGGCCCGGCCGAAAAGCTAAAGCAAAAATTCCTAAAATATGACAGAATGC
>JACPKT010000009.1 GCA_016186855.1 Candidatus Iainarchaeum sp.
CTGCCAGCCCTTTAGGGCTGGGAGGATGTCACTTCATGCCTTCAGGTTTTTTTTCCGCAATAATTTTTTCAAGCGCGCTAACCCTTTTGCTAAATATCCTTTTGTCCACTATTATAGTTTTTTTTGCCGCAAAAATCCTGTACATTCCGGGCAACTCTTTTCAGAAGGCCCTGCTTGTAGTGCTTTCAGGAATTGCGATTGCTATTTTGCAGGGCCTTTTTTTTCCCCTGACATTTTTTTTCTCCTGGATAGTGGCGCTTGCAGCATTCCTTTGGGCAATTAAAACCACTTATAGCATAGATTATGGCCGCGCGTTGTCTCTCTGGCTCATTTCAATAATTTTGCCAGTCGGCGTCGCACTGGTTTTGGTGCCGGCAATCCTTGCGGCACTGTATTCGGTTGCATTCTGAAAAACTGTCAAGCTTTACCATTCAAGCCTGTCGCCTTCAATTGTTCCAATTGCTTTTCCCGCCTGCACTTCGATAAAATATTTTGCCGCGCTTTTTGGCTGCTCGTACAAGGTAAAAGGCTTTACGTTTATTTTTACTTCAACCACTTTTTTGTTTTCATCCAAGTAAATCACGTCAATTGGAAAGAACACAAACAGGCAGTGAATGCTTGCACCGGCAACAGTTTTGGTGTGTAGCGGAAAAACCAGTGCGTAATCAAATTTTTTTTTGCGCTCAAACATCAGTCCCTTTAACTGGCCAAAAAAGCCCAAAGCAATTTTTACCTTTTTTTCAATAATGATGTTTTTTGTTTTGTTAATCAGGGCCATTTTTTTCACATTTTTGGTAAACTGGCGCAAAAGTTTTTTTTCACGGCTTTTTGTGCTTTGGCTCTTTTATCAGCTCTAATGGCGGCACGACTATTTCTTCAAGCATTTGCCTTGTTTTTTGGGCAGAAATTTTTTTTGCATCTTCTTTTTCTACCCTTGCTTTCAGTTCTTCCAGTTCTTTCATTTTTTGCTTTAATTCCTTTAGTATTTCTCCCATTTTTACGCTCTTTTCATGCCCAGTTACTTCAGTTGGTTTTCTTTTTTTTTGTTTTTTTTTTGTACCAGTATTAATAGTACTCTTTTAAAAAAAAACTGTTTTAATATTATAATTGATCTTTTAATTAAAAGGTTTGTTGTGAAGGTATGCACCTTAATTCGATTGCTTTCATTCCTGACGGTAACAGAAGGTATGCCCAAAGCGCGGGCATAAGCCTTGCAAAAGCTTATTCTTTGGGCACCCAAAAAGCCTGGGAAGTGCTTAACTGGCTTGCAAATTACCCGCAAATCAGGTTCGGTACTTTTTACACTTTATCGCTTGAAAACCTTTCAAGGAGCAAATTAGAGCTAAAGGTTTTGTTTTCGGTTTTTGAAAAAGAGCTTGACTCTCTGAAAGAAAAAGAGCTTTTGGAAAAAAAAGACATTAAACTGAAATTTATAGGGAAAAAAAGTGCATTCCCGAAAAAGTTGCAGGAAAAAATGGAAAAAGCCGAGCAATTAACCCAAGGCCATAAAAAGAGGACAATTTTTTTGGCACTTGGCTACAATGGCCAGCAGGAAATAGTGGATGCTGCAAAAAAAATAGCAGAAGAGCACAAAACAGGCCTTGACTTATCCAATGTCAACGAGCACACATTCAAAAAATTCCTTTACGGTGATTTTCCAGAACCCGACTTAATAATCCGCACCAGTGGCACACAGCGCCTGAGCGGATTTCTCACCTACCAGTCCGCTTACTCTGAACTGTACTTTACGCAAAAGTACTGGCCAGAGCTGACAAAAAAAGACATTGATGAGGCAATTTCAGACTTCCACGAGCGCAAAAGAAAGTTCGGGAAATGAAAACAAAAAAAATTTTATCGGCACAATTGAACCATTTCAATTTCAACACTTTTATTTCTGTTATAGTCCCGTAGTATAGCAGCCTTTTAAGAAAAGGCTGGCGAAAAAGTATTTTACAGTGCATAGCCCCGTAGTATAGTGGCCAAGAGTACACCGGAAACCCACTTTAGAAAGCAATTAATCCTTGTAAATTTAAATTATTTCATGGTCATAAATTTTTCAATTTTTGACACAAAAAGTGGCTGGCTTAATGATGGCATTTATGTTCACGGATTAAATAAGGAAATTAAAGAAATTATAACTGAACTCGGAGGGCCAATAAAAGTTTCAAAATTGTTGAACATAAAATACACCCAGCTTAAAGAATGGCCAATCGGTAGAAAACCCATATCTCTTGAAAAACTTCTTGAGTTGATTAATCTTTTAGATAATGAAAATCAAGTAAAAGTTCGTCAAAATATTAATTCTGCAGACATTAGCCTTAGCGCTAGATATTCTTGGCGTTTAGTTAAATTTCCAAAGATTTTGTCGGAAGATTTAGCCTATGTTGTTGGTTTGGTTCTTGGAGATGGGACTCTTGCAGGGGATAAATCAAATAAAAAAGGCAACTGGGTTATTGGTGTATTTTTTGATAATAAGAAACACCGGGATTTGTATGATGTGCTTATCCATAAAGAATTTGGCGTAACTTCAAAACATTATCAAAAGAATGAAACTTGTTTCACTTCTTATTTTTGTTCAAAAGCAGTTCATTGGTTTTTGAGAAGTTATTTTGGAGTTCTAATGGATATAAATCTGATAAAATCAAGATTCCAGACTTAATCTTAACTTCAGATAAGCCAATAATTGCGTCTTGCTTGCAAGGATTATTTGATTCTGATGGCACAATAACCAAAAGAAGTATTGTCAAATACGCTAGTACAAGCAGCAAAATTTGCTCCGAAATTCAATATATCTTATCGTCTTGGGGAATCAAATCAACTACTTCTGAATGGATTAAAAACAAGAAATATTTGCCATTGTATTCTGTTAGTCTTCAATCAAAGAATAGTGTTTTAAAATTTGCTCAAAACATTAGTTTTAGGCATCCGGTAAAAAACAAAAAACTTGCTGCCTCGCTAGAATTGTTAGCCCCGTAGTCTAGCGGCCAAAGGATTAGAGGTGAACGCTTCAATTCTGCCGAAAGGATCTTGCCCTCTGGAGGCAGGGACGAGAGTTCGAATCTCTCCGGGGCTACTCGTTTGCGTCCGAGTGTGCCGCAAACGTCGACCCATCTTTGATGGGTCATAAATTTTTTCCCAGGCTTTTTGCAATAGCAAAAAGGCTGTTCGAATCTCTCCGGGGCTATTGTCCGATTTAGTATGGCCTGCCCAAAAATGGAAACCAATGGCCGCTACATCGTTGTCTGGTTTGTTCGTATAAGCATTACTGCGGGAAGAAAATTGGCGATTAAAGGTGCGCTGATGTTTTATTGAGATTTTCGTGGTGTAAAATTTTGTATCGATATCAAGGCAGTACCTAAAAATATGGTTAATCAGAGTTTCTTGTTTTGAAATTTTTGTGTACAAGTTCAAGTAGGTCTCTATCTATTGTGCCAAGCCAATCAGTTATTTTTTCGTATACTGCTGTCTTTGGTGTAGCATTTCTAATCAATTGTTCAAGACTGCTTCCTTCATGGAATGGCTGTAAAACAATATCCATCTCAGAAAGTTTTTGTTTGAGGGTTTCAATGTCAACAAGTGCATGGGTAATTAAGTTTTCTAATTCTATTGCAGAGACATTTATGTAATTAATGCCGTTTTTAGCCATCCTTTCAGTAAACATTTTTGCTGCTGCTTTGCT
>JACPKT010000010.1 GCA_016186855.1 Candidatus Iainarchaeum sp.
CAGGGTTGCTTTGCGGGAAAAAGGGTTTTCTTATGGAAAAATTGGGCTTTTTGAGGGTATTACGCCTGAAGGTATTGCTGTTTGGTTTAGGCGAAAAAAAAGCCCCACAAAAACAGGCACGGTTAACGGTATAAGTCACGATTTTGAAAAACAGGCGGTGCTTTGAATGGGTTTTAGGTTGGTCGAAGATGAGGAACTGGACAGGCGTGTAAACGTTCTAATCCACAAAATTGCTTTGTCGTGCGAAGAAAGCGGTTTGACAACAAGCGAGGTTTTGCTGGCTTTGAAGCTTTTGGAAAACGAGGTTTTGGCCAGTTGCAAAATAGGTGAACGGTAATGTCCAATAAGTCTTATGTTTTTTCAAATTTTTTTTAAAAAAAAAACGGAGGTAAAAAAACATGGAAAAAAAATTTATTGAATCAGTTTTGCACTATGCACCAAGATATATTCAGATGTTGATTGTGGAAAAAAAAATTTCCGCAGTCGCCGCAAATGAATTAATTGGTTTGCCTGAAGCAACGCAAATAAAAATTGCAAAAAAAGCGGTAAAGAAAAAATGGAGCCGCAAAAAGCTATTAGAATATTTGGATGAAAAATTTGAAGAACCAGATTATTGGCAACAAGCACTTAATTTTGAAAACGCGTTTAAGTCAAAACAAAAACAATGGATAGATTATTTGTTGTACATCCAAATGAGAGAAGTTTTGTCTTTCCATAGTCAAGGGGACATAACATTATTCATGGAACTCATTAAACAAACACAAGAATATGAGATTCGTGCCTATGACCATTTGAAAGAGTATTTGGAAAAAAAGTCTTTGACAAAAATTGAGTTGTAGGAAGTGGTTTTTGAATGAATAAAGTTGTTTTGTTTTGTCCAAAAAAAGACATTAGAGGTTTTTCATGCAATTCCAGTTCTTTTGATAAAACCAAAAGCAGGTTGATGTGCAAAAAGTGCCGCACTTTTTTTTCACAAATGGAACTTATGCTAAAACAATAAAAAACGGAGGCTGGTTTGAATGAATTTAAACAAAAAAATGGTTGAGGAAATAATTGAAAAAAAGAAATTTATTGCAATGCATCCGCGCACTGGAGTAACGCCCGCAGGCTTTGATAAAATTGAGTGGTGGCGAGATTTTTTTTTGGCAAATAAGAACTTACAGAAAGAGTTTGGGTTTGAAATAAAAAAAACCACCCCCACCCATGAGGGTAGATAGTGGGGTTTGTGAAATAAAAAGCCAAACTTCCAATTATTCTTTTGCGGGCACGTTAGTGCAACACCGATGTGTTGTGCGGAACGTGTAGCAACGCCAAACGTTTGGCGTATCGGGAAATTCAAGGGGCGTGGTTTAAAAATTGTTTTTAGAAAGTTGGGAAATTCGTTCTAAAAACCATGCACAGCCTCCAAGCTTTGTGTAATGAAATTTTAATTATCAGCCACGCCCCCACCTCCTATTAAAAAAAAGGTGATTGAATGAAAAAGTTTTTTGTTTTGTTTGCGGTTTTATTAATTTCAAGTTTTGCAGGTTTTGCAGGTGCGTTGGAAGTCAAAGAGTCTTTTCTTTTACCACAGGATGCGGACACGCCTTTCAAAATGTCTGTTTCCCAAAGCCATTATTCACGGGGACAGATAGCAGAAATAGAATTTTTTGAAACAGTGAACCGCAACTGCCAATCTTTGGAATTAAATCTTGCGCTAAAAAATAGTTCTGGTGAAACAGTTGAAACAACAAGCAAAGTTTTTGGCAACCTATTTTTTTGAAAACTATTTTGGATTGCCCAACCTTGCAGCTGGACTAATTGCAATGGTTATCCAGAGCGGAATATTTGCTTTGTTCCATTACCGCGTTTTTGGCAATTCGATTGAAGCAATTGTTCCGAGTTTTGTGTTTGGAATCATTGCAACACTTGGCTGCTATTTGTTCAAAAGTTTGGGCTTTGAAATTGGACTGCATGGAATAAATAATTTGCGGGCAACGGGGCTGATTTAAAACATGAAAACAAAAAACGCCTTAAAAGTTTTTGTTAAAACTGCAAGTCACATGAAAGCTTTAGCTCATGTGACAAAAATAAGTATAAGTCACATGACATTTATTTTTCTAATAAGTCACATGACAATTTTACTATTGAATCATGTGAGTATTAACTCTTTGAATCACATGGCGTTTTTACCATTAAATCATGTGACAAATAAACCAATGAATCACATGAGGGGGTGAATGAATGGAAAAATTAGAAAAAATTGTCAAACCATACGCAAGCCACGCCGACAGCATAAAAATCAGGTCAGGCCACGTTGCGCTGTCCAAAAAAATCGCTTTCCACAAAATAAGCATCGTTGTAGGCGAAAAGGATTCACAAGCAGAACAAAGCTGGCTAATCAAACGAAAAGAACGACTTGCAAAAAACAAAAAAGAGGATAATTCGCTATATGAAAGTAAAACATAGTGTGTGCGTTAATTGAAGTTGTCACTTCAGTATCCTATCAGTGAAACTTTTAGAAGGCGACTTCCGCACAGTTTGAAAAAAATTTGAAAAATAAAAGTTTTTTAAAACAAAAAGAGGATTGAAAATGGTTAGGAAACAAAAATTAAAATTCAAATTCAGGCCAGTTAATTTTGGCAGAGAAGTAACCCTGCGCATGGATTCTGACGAAACCCCAAGGATGGTTTCATTTGTTTTGGCGCACTATTTTTTAACCAAAGGCAGAGGCAATTGCTTAACAGAATCATTGAAAGACTTTGTTTTACGAAACGAGGACACAAGCATTTACGTTCCTGCAGCTGGGAAAAAAATGCGTTTGTTTTCTTCCTATTTTGCTTTCAAATACTATTTGGCTTTAAGCATTTTTGCAGGCTACATTAAGAGAAACGAAATAAAGCCGACTTGGGCAACCGACCCAAACAAAAGGTATCCTCGCTTTATTTCAGCGACAAGTTTTGGGAAAATAAAAAGGCTCGAATGGTTAGAAATATTAAAAAAACACCCAACCGACAAATTCCAAAAATACTCTAACACCCGATGCTGGTATGTTTTAAAAAAAGCCTTTTTGGATGAGCTACCAATTGAAGAACAGGGGGGGTGACAAAACACGACAGAAAAGGTTAAATTCCTAAATGGCAATCCTAATAACGAAATGAACCAAAAAGGACAAATTAATAGAATTATAGGGTTTATTTTAGCACTCATTGGCGCATATCTGATTTTAGTTGCTTTTAAACTCGCCCAAGTACTTCAAATTTTGAATGAATTTCTTTTAGCCAATCCATCGTTGAACAATATTTTCATTTTATTCGTTATAGGGGTGTTTTTGGCTTATATTGGATACTCAATTTACAATCAATAGGGAAATGCATGGCTTATCGACTAAAAGCAATAAAATTAGTTTTCAAAAAAACTGTAAAGGATATTCCTTGGTATATTTGGGTAATTGC
>JACPKT010000054.1 GCA_016186855.1 Candidatus Iainarchaeum sp.
TTGGTTATTTCCTATAATTATATCATTTGCTCCAGTTGAACCACAAGAGTTGTTGTTTTGGATAGTGTTATTTGCGGCACCGTCTATTACTTCTATTGATAGGCCGTCTCCGCCGAAAGTATTGTTAAGTATTCTATTGTTGGATGACACTACGCGTATTGCAAGCGAACCCAGGCTCGGATCCATTGTGAAATTACAGTTTTTTATGGTTGTATTTGAACCGTTAAGATGCATTACTGGTACCACGACTCCAGAAGTTATGATACTGTGGTTCCTGCAGTCAAAAGTCACGTTATCCGCTGCAATTACAAAACAATTAGATGTCCCGATAGTTGTGTCACCACCAAGGTAATACAGTTTCCCATTTTGCCATCCAAAATAATCGCAGGGGAAGTTTCTCCCCTTGATGCCCGGCAGCCAGCCCCTTGTATGATGCATGCAAAAGATTGTTCTCTTACTTCCACAATCCGTGGGCTGCATTCGTTTAATGGGTATTTTGCGCACAGGCCGTGTGCTAAATGGAAATTTAAGTGCAGAGTTCACAAGGGCAAACTGTTCCAAATGGGTCGCTGCAGCTTGTTGTGGAATTTGGAAAACCACTTGGTACTGCCTTGCACTTGTTTGAGGTTATTCCGTATTGAGCTAATGTGGAGTCAATTTTAATTGCTTCCTGTGTAGTCGTAGCCGAACAAGCATTGTTGATAGAAATTGAGTTGTCAAAAGCGGTTCCTGTGACATAAATTGCGTGCTGGCCAGTTCCGGTAAATGAATTACCAAAAATGAAGCTATTATTAATGATTTCGTTTAACAAAATAGGATTAGAGCCGCCACCGCTTACTTCTATTCCAGCGTTTGCACCATCTAATAATGTTAGTTTGCAACTACGCACTTTAACGTTTTTTGCTGTTCCAGCAATTTTTATTCCGGTGCCTCCACTCGCCACAGTAATCTTGTATGGTAAAAAATAACAAGCTAAAAATACTTTGTCCTTATCTATAGTGAGGCATGTTTGACCTGGAGCCGTTGCCAAATCATTTGCCAAATAATACCCGAAGTTAATACTCCCACTGCCTTCTTCCCACGCGCTAAAACCACAAGAAGTTATTGGCCTAAATTTTACCACACTACAACGGTTATCTAACCAATGACAACCAAATGTTTGATTTTTTAATTCTATTACGCGAAAACAATCATTTTCCGGGTATTTTGCACATAGTGCATCTATAAATACAATATTTGTTTCGCCTTCAGTAGAAGCAGTAATTAGTATTATCACCGCTATCGCAATCACTGCCACAAGAATTGCCCCCCCAAGTAGCAAAAGGTATTCCAGTGCCCCTTGTGCCTTGACCATCTGCAATAATTTGTTCTTTCTCATATTTAACTATTTATGATAATTATATTTTTTTCATTGTTTTAAAAGGCTTTTATCGGTTAGGTGGGTTATTTATGGAGCAGGGCCACTTGTCTTTTTGAAGAAAAAGTTGTTTCTTTTTTGGAGAAAAATGAATGAGAACTGAAATTTTTTTGCTGGCTTTTTTGCATTTGCTTTTGGTCGGGTGTATTGAAAAAGAAAACCTTTTTGATTTGCCGCCGGCAGTTGAAAGCAAGGAATTAGCTGTTGAAATTGTTGCACAGGACTTGGACATTCCTTGGTCACTGGATTTTTTGCCAAGCGGGGAAATGATTTTTTCTGAGCGCGCCGGAAAAGTCAAAATTTTGGAAAAGGGAGTGATACATGAAGTGAAAGGGGTTGCGCATTTGGGTGAGGGCGGCCTGCAGGGAATAGCGGTTGACCCGGTTTTTTTGCAAAACAATTTCATTTACCTTTATTACACTTATTTTGGTGATGGAAAAATTTTGAACAAGGTTTCCCGCTTTGAGCTAAAAAACAATTCTTTGGAAAACGAAACCGTGCTATTGGAAGCGATTCCGGGAAACGTTTTTCACGACGGCGGAAGGATAAAATTTGGTCCGGATGGGTTGCTTTACATTACAACCGGTGATTCAGGTTCGTCGGAGCTTGCACAGAATAAAACTTCTTTGGCTGGAAAAATTCTTCGCATGAAACCGGATGGAACAATCCCTGAGGGCAATCCTTTTGGCACTTTTGTTTTTTCTTTTTTTTTCCGCAACCCGCAGGGAATTTCATGGCACCCGCTGACCGGTGAATTGTTTGCAACCGAGCACGGACCATCAAAGCACGATGAAGTCAATTTGATAAAAGCCGGCGAAAATTATGGCTGGCCGGAAAAACTCTGCAATGAGGGCCAAGAAAGTGAAAAATTTGTGGAAGCGGTTGTTTGCTTTGACGAGTGGACCATGGCCCCAAGCGGCGCAGCATTTTATTCCGGAAATCGTCTCCCGCTAAAAAACCATTTTATTTACGGGGGGCTCCGCGGGGAACAGGTGCGCGCATTGCTTTTTGAAAACGGCGCTGTTGTAAGGGATGAAGAATTGCTTGAAGGGTTTGGAAGAGTAAGGGATGTTGTGGAGGGCCCTGATGGTTTATTGTATTTTGCAACAAACAATACTGATGGGCGGGGAACTCCAAAACCTGGTGACGACAAGATTTCCTTTATTTGGCCGGCAATTATTTCTGTTGGCGCGCTTTCAGCTGAAGCGCCTGCAAACGTCTTGTAGTAGTCCTGGTAGACCGGGTAGAACGAAATGCTTTGCTCGCTGATTGATTCTATTTGTTTTATTTTCACTCCAACTGAGTCTGCGAGGGTTTGTGCTTTTTGCTTTGTTTCTTCCCCGGCTTTTTTCAGCGCTGATAGCTTTAGTTCTTTTGTTTTTGCGTCTGTCAGCGAGAACACTATGCTGTCAACTCTGTTTGCGCCAGCGCCGACTGCCGCGTCAATTATTTTTCCTGCATCATTGATGTTTGTTGAGGAAATTTTCAGCGAATTGGTGGTACTGTATCCTTTTAATTCGTATTTTCTTGTTGCCTCATTCCACTCCCTGTTTTCGTTCAGGGTGTAATTGGTTGTTTCAATGCTTGTTTTCGGGATTCCTGCTGCATTGAGAGCTGTCAGAACCTTTGCAGAAACGTCTGCATTTTTTGCTTGTGAGTCCTTTGCTTTCAGCGCCGTGCTTTCAACAGACAAGTGGATTTCAACCTTTTCTGGGGCAGCGGAAACCTCGTAGCTTCCCGAAACGCTGATTGTCCTTTTGTCTTCTTTTTCATCAGCTGTTTCTGCAAAGTTTGCAGTATCAGTTGGTGTGGCTGAATTTGCATTCTGCAAAGGCAGAAAAATTCCTGCAAAAATCAATGCAGCGATTGCAATTACCCCAAAAATACTCAAAATTTTCTGCATTTTTTTTTACCTCCATTTTTTTTGCTGTTTTATGGATTTTTTGCTTCAGTTTGTTTTAAAACAATTGGTTTTTGTTAACAAAAAGCCTAATGTGCAAATCAGTCGAGTGCTTCAATTATTACTGGCTTTACAGGCGCGCCTTTTTTGCTTTTCAAAAAATAGGCTGCAAGCGTGGTGAAAAGAATTGAGAAAAGAATTACTGAAAAAACTATCTGCACTATTTCCTGCGCCCTAAAAACGCCTGCTGAAAGCGCAAAGACTGCAAGCACTGCAGCAGAAAGCCCCCGCGGAACCATTACTATTGTGACTTTTTTTTCAAGTTCGCTTATTTCAAGCATTTTTCTGCGCGCGAAAAAAGAAATGTACAGCATCCTTCCCGCGGCAATGAGGAGCGTTATTGCAAGGCCGATTGCAAGAGCTTCTATTTTGGGGAGCCCTACAATCATTCCCAAGTACACAAAAAAGAACACTCTTATCATAAATGCAACCAATGCGTGTGTTTTGCTGAGGTCTTCATCAAGTTGCTCGAATTTTTTTTCAGGAAAAAGAGAGTTAAACAACAGCGGCGCATTTGCAAGCATTATTCCGCCAAAAAAGATTGCTATTGCACCGCTTGAGCCCAAGATTTCTGTGAAAGCGTACAACAATATGAATGCACTGAGAGTTGCAGTGTAAGAGAACTCGTATTTTTTCAGTCTGCTAATCAGGGGAGCCCAAAGCAGCCCAAAAATTATGCCGATGGTAATTGCTGAAAAACACTTGAGCAAAGAGCCTTGAACCGCCCCGTTGGCGGACAATTGAGTACCTTGGCCCAAATGGTTTATCATTACAAGTGCTATTACAACCGAAAAATTGTCAGAGATTGACTCGATTGAAAGAATTGTTTTAAGTTTTTCTGAAATGCCCTTCATTGAAAGAATCATTGGAATTATTACTGACGAGCTTGAGCCGGCAATAATTATCCCGACAAGCAAGGCTATTGTGGAAGGAAAACCAAAAAGCAATAGAAGTGCAAAAGTTGAAATTATTGAAAAAACAATTCCTGAAAACATCAAAAGTATTCCGATAAAGCCCTGTGAAATGACTTTTTTCAGGTCAAGGTGCATTCCTCCGTCAGAAAGAATTCCAATGATTGCAATTGCCCCTATGAGCCCGGCTGACTCGAAAATGAATGATTCGCCAGAAAAATTCAGTGTGCCCAAAATGATTCCGAACAATAACAGCCACAAGGTGTTTGGAATCGAAGTTTTTTGGAACAAGACATTTCCAGCAAAACCCAGCAAAATTGTTACCCCGATTGCAATTATTGCAATTTCAGCCATTTCAATTATTTCTTTTAAACAAACACTTTTTAACTCTTTTAACCATTTTTTTGCAATATGGGTGAAAGGATGCCAAAAACAGAGCAGGAGTGGAGAAAAAAACTTTCCAAAGAACAGTTCAGTGTTTTAAGGGAAAAGCAAACCGAACCTGCATTCACCGGCAAGCTTTTGCACAACAAAGAAAATGGAAATTACAATTGCGCGGGCTGTGGGGCAGAACTTTTTTCCTCTGGCACAAAATTTGACTCGGGCACGGGCTGGCCCAGCTTTTATGACGTGAAGGGCAGCAAGAGCATTGCACTAAAAGAGGACAAAGGATTTGGAATGCAAAGAATAGAGGTTGCCTGCAGGCGCTGCGGTAGCCACTTGGGCCACGTTTTTGACGACGGGCCAACACCCACAGGAAAACGCTACTGTATCAATTCCTGTGCGCTTGAGTTTAAAAAAAAAGATAAAGTTTAGAAACTGAAATTGGTTGAAATGAAGGAACCGTTTTTTTTTGCAGTGGCTGCGGTTACAATTGACGGGTTTATAGCACGCTTTCCCGGCCACAAAAGTGACTGGACAAGCAAAGAAGACAAAGCACACCTGCACAAAATGGAAAAAGCAGCGGATGTTCTTCTGCTTGGAAGAGCGTCTTTTGAAGTTGCAAAAAAAAAATTGTCCAAAAAAAACTGCCTTGTGCTTTCAAGAAAAGTCAATGGCATCCGAAAAAAAACAAAAAATTTGACTTTTCTTAACCCAAAATCGGTTGATGTCAAAAAATTTGTGAAAGATTGCGGCTACAAAAAAATCTGCGTGCTCGGGGGCCGCGCAGCATACAATTACTGCCTTAAAAAAAACCTTTTGGACGAAATTTTTGTAACAATAGAGCCAATAGTTTTTGGCAAAGGCATTCCAATGTTTGACAGTGCCGTTAAAACAAAAACCTTCACGCTTGTTTTAGCCAAAAAACTGAACGCAAAGGGAACACTGTTATTGCATTACAAAAAAAAATAGCATGCGTTC
>JACPKT010000055.1:0-5556 GCA_016186855.1 Candidatus Iainarchaeum sp.
TACAGCGCATTTGCCGCACAAATGCATACCGCACGACATATGATGATCTTCCATTTTTTCCATGAAAAAATACCTCCATCAGAAAAAATTATTAAAGTTAAAACAAGGTTGGTTAAACCAGAATTTAAGCATTTGCCCGTTTCCGGAAAAATAGTTGTCTGACGAAAAAACCCAAAACACTGCAGGTGCCACAAAAAAAAGGCTTTTTATTCAGGTTTAACCCACTATTATCGAATAAAATTTTTCGAGGACATTTTTTTGACCGCGCACGATTCTTTCATAATTTCAATTCTTTCAACTGGGTTGATTTTGTTAATTGCTTTTCTTTTATGGCAACCGGAATTTGAATAACAAGCCAAAATCAAAAAATAAATGTGCAAAAGCTAATTATTGTGCAAAGCCTAGCCCCGTCGTCTGTTTTTAAATACGTTTTTAAGGCTTTAGTAAGGGTTTTTATATGGGGTTTTTAAAGGCATTTTTCGTTTCTTGGTTTTTTTTTGTTTTTGGAGAATGCTTTTTTTTGAAGGGGGTTTTTGAATGAAGTACACTATTGTGAATCTTGTTGCGTCTGGAAACTTGAATGCAACGCTTGACTTGTACAATTTGGCAATAACCATTCCAAACATTGAGTATGAGCCTGAGCAGTTTCCGGGCGCGATTTTAAAGCTCAAAGAGCCGCGGGTTTCAATGCTTTTGTTTAAGAACGGCAAAGTGATTTGCAGCGGAGCAAGTAGCGAGAGCCAGATCAGCCTTGCAATTTTCAAGGCGTCAAAGCTCATCCACGAAATACAGAAAAACGTCAAAATACAGAAAAACGCTGATTACACTGTTGTAAACCTTGTTGCAACGGCAAACCTGAGCATGACCCTTGATCTTTTCAAGACAGCCATGGCTTTGGATAACGTGGAATACGAGCCAGAACAGTTTCCGGGAGCAATTCTTAGAATCAACGAGCCAAAGCTCACGCTTTTGTTGTTCAAAAACGGGAAACTGATTTGTGCTGGGGCAAAAAAAGAAGAGTACCTTAAAAAAGGCCTTCGTATAGCAGCAAAGATGGTTCGGCCGGTTAACAAGAGCGCTCCAAAAGAGAAAAAAGTCCCAAAAAAAACGCAAGAAAAGAAAAAGTAAATTTTTTAAACGTGTTGCCTGATAAAATTGTTTTGATTAGCGGCCATAGTGGCAGGGAAACACCTGGTCTCATCTCGAACCCAGAAGTTAAGCCTGCCGCGTTTTGATATGCACTGCGTTTTCACGTGGAGCGTTCAAAAGCTGCTAATTACTTTTCAATCTTCTTTTTTGCATACAATAAAATTGTTTCCGGAATAAGTTCAATTTCAAACCCGAGGCTTTCCAGAAGTGCTTTTATTTTTTCAAGGTTTTTTGGGTTATGGTATTCCAAAATCACAGAATCTATTTTTTGGAATTCTTTTAGTTTTCACAAAAACTTCGCGCGAGCCAGAAATGCTGTACTCTTTGTCCAGGCTGTTGCAGGCAGGGTTTTCCTCGCAGATGTAGAGCGGTAAAAGTTCTTTTCCTTTTTTTCCAACCACTGCAAGGTTGAAGGCAAAAATTTTTTTTTTATAATTGTTTTCCTTTATGTTTTTTTCAAGCAGCTCAAAATTTTGGGGCATTGGCTCAAAGCAAAAAATTTTTGCAGAAGGAAACTTTTTGGCATAATATGCCGAAAAGCTGCCAATGTGCGCGCCAATGTCAATAATCGTTTTTGGACTGGAAAAATCGTGTTCCAGAACAGAGTATTCTTTTTTTATGAACAGCTCGTTTAGGACAAAAAAATCCCACACGTTTTGCCTTAAAAAAAATTTCAAACCATTGCGCAATTCCGCCTTGATTGTTTTTTTCCGGTCTGGAAAAAAATAGCTGGCAAATATTTGGAGCGGGTTTTTGTACAAAAAAAGCATTTCAAAAAAATATTTTGCCCTGTAAGGGAGTTTTTTCACGAACAAAAAAAGCTGTGGCATTAAAAAATTTTTTTAATGGCAATTGTTTTAAAACCGGCTGCAAAATTACTTTTTTCTGGGTTTTTCTGACAAAAAAATCCAAGTGTAAAGAATTGCCGCAAGCACTCCGCCCACTATCGGGCCAAGCCAGTAAACGCCCTGATTGTCCAAAAACCCTGAAACAATTGCGGGCCCAAAAGCCCTTGCAGGGTTCAAGGCCGCACCAGTTAGGGGCCCGCCGACCATTATTGAAAATGCCAAGACCATTCCAATGGCAAAGCCATTTAGCGGAGTAGTGTTTCGCTTGTCAAAAGAGAGCGCAAAAATTGTCAAAACCAAAAAAAATGTCAAAATTATTTCCACAAGCGTTCCGACTGCAAAAGTAATGCCGAACACTTCATTAAGCATGGTTGTTCCAAGCGCAATTGATTGCGGCACTTTTGGAAAAACTGCTAACAAGGCAAAGCTGGCTATTATTGAGCCCGCAAGTTGTGAGGCGATAAAAAATATGGCGTCTTTTTGCCCTATTTTTTTGGCGGCAAGCATGGCGATTGTTACTGCTGGGTTAATGTGTGTTCCTGAAATTGCGCCGAATGCGTAAACCATTGCCATCAATGCAAGGCCGTGTGCAAAAGCAATTCCAAGCAATCCCAGCGCATCCCCGGTGATAGAATTTACAATCACTGCCCCTGCACCAATAAACACTAGAGTGAAAGTCCCAATCAGTTCTGCTGCATATTTTTGAAAATTTTTGTCCATCAATTAGAAGTGGTTTATTGAAATATATAAAACTATTGCCAGTTTTTTGTGCTTTTGGCGCGGAATTGAACCAAAAACAATAAAAACAAATTATCGTTTATTTAAATACAAACTATTACGCGTGAATTTTGATTCATTTGAGGTTTTTTTGTGCCAAAATGGGTGATTGAACACCATAAAGACATCTGCATTGGTTGTGGAGCATGCGCTGCCATTGAACCAAAGCACTGGAAAATGGAGGGCGACAAGAGCCACTTGAATGGCTCGCAAAAAAAAGACGGAAACCCTGACGGAGTGTGGGAAATAAAAGAAGTGGAAGGAGACCTTGAATTAAACCAGGAAGCGGCTGACTCCTGTCCTGTTCCGTGCATTTTCATAAAAAAATTAAAGGACTGATTTTTGAGGGTTATTTGAATGAAGTTTTCTGAGTTTGAAGGAAAAATCACTAAAATAACAGATTATTCGCATGATGGCAAGAGCGTTGCAAAAGTTTTCAATGTCGACATTGATGGCGTTAAACTTGATTTTTTGCCGGGCCAGTTTGTGATGATTTCGGCAGGAAACGTGCCAAGCCCCATTGACCCTTCAAGGCTGAAATACAGTTCTATGAGCATTTGCAGTGCGCCACACCAGAAGGGATTGATTGAGCTTTGCATTAGAATGCCTGACCATCCGGGTGTAAGCAAATACCTAAAAGAACACGCCAAAACCGGGGAAAAAATAAAGTTCAAAGGGCCTTTTGGAACTTTTCGCATGGTGGAAGAACAAAGCGCGGTGGTATTTGTCGCGACAGGCACAGGCATTGCCCCGCTCATGAGCATGCTTCGCCACTTGCTGCACAAAAATTTTTCTGGAAAAATCTGGTTCTTTTACGGGTGCAGAAGCAACGACGATTTTTTGTACAAAAAAGAACTGATGGAATGCCAAAAAAAGCACGAAAACTTTGAACTGCACGCGAGTTTTTCAAAAGCAATGCTTGAAGGCCGCATGGGTTACATCCAAGAAATTGTAAAAAATCATGTATTTCCAGAAGACAAGGCTGGAATTCATGCTTATGTTTGCGGGAACCCTGTTTCAGTGCAGCAGCAGACTGAAACGCTTAAGGACAAAGGCTTTGAGGAAAAAAGCCTTCATTTTGAAAAATGGTGAAAACTTTTGCGCCAGTTTTAACAAATTCGCTTTAGAGGTCGAAGAAAAATGGTTGAAGTTGGGGAAACCGCGCCAGATTTTGAATTGGCTGATTCGTTTGGGAAAAAGGTAAGGCTATCGGATTTTTTTGGGCAAAACGTAGTGCTTTACTTTTACCCAAAAGACGACACTCCCGGCTGCACTATTGAAGCATGCAGTTTTCGGGACGATTTTGAAACGTATAAAAAAAACGGCATTGAAATTCTTGGAGTGAGCCTTGACGGAGAAGAATCGCACCAAAAATTTTCAAAAAAATACGGCCTTCCTTTCAAATTGCTCTCTGATACTGACGCAAAAGTGTCAAAAGCTTTTGGCGTTTTTGGGAAAAAAAATTTTTTTGGGAAAAAATCAATGGGAATTAAAAGGACCACTTTTTTAATCGGCAAAACAGGTAAAATAATGCGTATTTTCAGCAGCGTGAATGTAAATGGCCACAGCAGGGAAATACTTGAAATTTTCCAAAAAGCAGGCAAAAACTGATTTTTTGCAGCTAATCAATGCAAAAATGAAACCATTGAAAAACGCTTACAAAACAGTTTTACTTTAAATAATTAATTACAAATCATTTATAAGGTTTGAAATGGAAATTAAAACGAACACAATCGCGGATTTTTTCGGCAAAATCGACAAAAAAGAGTTATTCATAGTTTTTCTTCTGTTTCTTTTGGCCTTTGGCGTTAGGGGCCACATGATGGTTTTTGAATACATTTGGGAATTTGACACCTATTATCACGCAAGGATGGCCGGGGAAGTGATAAAAAATTTTGCTATCCCAAAAAGCGACCCACTCTCTTATTATCACATGGAAAACGCGCCAGTGGACACAAAAGCAAATTTTTTCTGGATTTTTACAGCTGCAATTTACAAAATTTTCACGCTTGGCGCACCATACCAAAAAGAGGTCTGGCTGATTTTTATAAAAGCATTGCCTGCCATTTTTGGGGCACTCATCAGTGTTGCCATGTATTTTTTGGGAAAAGAAATGTATGGAAAAAAAGCAGGTATAGTGATGGCTTTTTTTGCAGCAGTTGTTCCAAGTTTTGTTTATCGGACAATGGCAGGACAGTTTGAAGAAGACTCGCTTGGGTTTTTGTGGCTTGTGATAGGGTTTGTGTTTTTTGTGCGCGCAATTAAATCCCTTGAAGTTAACAAAAAAACAGTATATAACGCTGTGTTGTCAGGTGTTTTTTTTGGGATAATGGCCTGGACATGGGAAATGTTTTTGATGATTCCACTCATTTTTTTTTTCTACCTTTTTTGGTCAGTGATTATTTTTTGGTTTAAAAACCAGTCCAAGGAAAAAATTTTGAACTTTGGAAAAATTTTTGCAATTAGCTTTTTGACATTTTCTTTTCTGGCAATTGTTTTCAGCGGAACGCTTTGGATGCAAAGGAGTGTTGACTATGTGGCAAACTATATTCCTATTTCAAAAGAAAACATTGACAGGCCAACCTATGCTGCGCCAGACAATGTGCTTGCAGTAACTGTTGGAGAAGAAAATACCGGCAGACAGTTTTTTGGGGAAAAATACAATGCCCTCATAATATTTCCAGTTCTTGCCTTTTTTCTCATCCCTTACAGAATCTTTAAACACAAAGACGACCATTTAAGCCTTATTATTTTTCTATGGGCTGGACTGACACTGTTCATG
>JACPKT010000055.1:5573-8909 GCA_016186855.1 Candidatus Iainarchaeum sp.
AGTATTTTATTTTCTCCAAAACAGGACCTCTTTAGAAAAAAAACTTGTTGGGCTGGCACTGTCTTTTATGATTCTGGTCGGGATAGGGGCTGCAAGCATTTTTATGGTTACAAAAATCCCGCCAATTGAAGAAGACAACGGATGGAAGGAATCCCTCTTCTGGCTCAAGGACAACACTCCGCCAAATGCAAAAATGTTTAACTGGTGGGACCAAGGGCACTGGGTCAGTTATTTTGCCGAAAGAGCCGTATTGACTGACAACCGAAATATCAGTGGAGAAGCAAACACCGCATTTGCAAATTTTATAATCAGTGAAAATGAAGAAGAAGCATTTAAAATTGTAAAGGAGTTCAATTCAGATTATTTGATAGTTAATTCTGACCATTTATCGAGCCTGAACAGTTTGGGGCTTTACGCTTATAATACAACTAACGCAGGCGACCCCCGCATTACAAAATATTTTGGAACAGCATTTAACTGCAATGAACAAACTGACCAGCTAACTGGCCAAAAAACATTTTCCTGCGGGCCAAACAACCTCAATGAAGCACAAATTAACACTATTCCAACAAAATGGGTGAGCGAGCCAAACCAGCTGATTGACAAACAGGTGCCAGGATTTGTTTACAGGAACCCAGACAATTCCACAATATTTATTTTAAACCCAGCAACAAACAACTCAATGATTGCAAAATTGTGGTTCAATGAGGGAAACTTAAAGCACTTTGAACCGGTTCACGAGAACAAGAAGGTAAAAATATTTAAAATAATTGACTGATTAATTGCGAAAGAAATAAAACTAACAAAAACAGGTAGTCAAAAAATGCATTTATTGAAAAAGATAAAACAAGCAAAAAAAAAGGTTATTTTTTCCACTGCGTTTTTTTTCACCATGTCATTAATATCTTATTTAGTTATTTCAAACACTATTTCAAACCCATTAATACCATCAATAATAATGGGGGCAATTTATTCACTGTCTGTTTATTTTTTTGCATCTGTCAGATTCGAAAAAGGAATTCCGGACACTTGTCTGAATTGCAAGCACCACATTGTTTTTTTGCAAAATTCTTGGTCGCATGTGTCTTCCGCTGGAGATAAATGCAAAGTGGAAAATTGCCTGTGCAATATGCCGGTAAAAAAAGGCTGGTTTGACTGACTATTTAACCACCATGGAGATTTTACCATTGTACTAATAGCCATTAAATTTAGTGTCGAGTAGAATATTTGATTGGTGGCGTGAAAATGTCTATTGAATTATTTGTTGGGTTGCCGGCTTTTATTGCTTCTTTTTTTGTAACTTTTATTTCTCTTCCGTTCATAATTAACAGGATGGTTGCGCGCGGTATTGTCGGAACTGACATGAATAAAATAAACAATGACTGCAAGAAATCTTGTAGGAATTGACATGAACAAATTTGAAAAGCCAGCTGTTGCCGAGCTTGGTGGAATAGGAGTATTGTTTGGTTTTATTTTTGGCATCATGATTGCACTCGGAGTGGATAGTTTTATTGGCTCAAGAGCCATAAATCTAACCCCGATTTTGGCGGCTTTTTCTACAGTAATGATTATTGGAATAATTGGAATATTTGATGACATCATAGGGTGGAAAAACGGCATAAGCAAATGGCAGCATGCATTAGTCCCACTTTTTGCTGCTCTTCCACTAATGGTTTTGCCGCAAAGTATTGGTGTCACTGAATTGACATTTCCTCTGATTGGCGTTGTGCCATTTGGAATTTTGTACCCTTTAATAGTTGTACCAATAGCAATCACTGGGGCAAGCAATGCAGTGAACATGCTTGGAGGATTTAACGGCCTTGAAGCAGGAATTGGTATAATAATTTCTGTGACCGTGCTCGTCATAATGTTTTTTTTACCGGTTGACCATTCTGGAAGACTGGAAGTAATAATACTCCTTTCTTCAATGGTTGGAGCACTGCTTGCATTTTTAAAATTCAACTGGTTTCCTGCAAGAGTATTTGGAGGCGATTCTTTGACATTGATGATTGGCGCTTTAATTGCAGCAGTTTCCATAATTGGCAATGTGGAAAAAATTGGATTGATGTTGTTTTCAATTTATTTTGTGGAACTTTTTGCAAAATCAAAGTACCGATTTCAGACAGAATGTTTTGGAATTCCACAAAAAGACGGCACACTTGCGCCAGACCCTAAGGGAGGGAGCATTACTCACTGGATAATGAAGAGGGGAAGATTTACCGAGCCACAAGTCGTATTAATCATTTTGGGAATTCAAGTGCTTGTGTCTTTATTTGTGTTTTTATTGTTTTGGTTCAAACTTTTCAAACTGGCGGGCGGATAAAATGAAGTTTTGCCTTGCATGTTCTGGCGGTGGGCACTTGACAGAACTAATGCAACTCAAAGAATTTTACACTGGCAAAGACCATTTTTTCCTGACTTTCAAGCGTCCAAATTCCATTGACTTGTCAAAAACAGAAAAAGTTTATTTTGTCGTGGACCCAAAAAGAAACCCCTTATTGCTGCTAATTAATTTTGCTCAAAGCTGTAAAGTATTTTTCAGAGAATTGCCTGATGCAGTGATTACAACCGGTGCCGGCGTGGCATTCCCAATAAGTTTGATTGCAAGAGTTTTTGGAAAAAAGGTTGTCTACATTGAAAGCTTTTGCAGGATCGACCAACCGTCTTGGAGCGGAAAATTTTTTTACCCGCTTGCAAGCCTTTTTTTGGTCCAGTGGCCCCAGCAGAAAAAATTTTTCAAAAAAGCCAAATATTTTGGCGCGGTTTTTTAAAAGAAAACAGGTTGATGCAAGGATGATTTTTGTGACAGTTGGAACACACCCGCAACAATTTGATCGGCTCCTCAAAAAAATTGACGAATTGAAAGGCAGTGGAAAAATAACGGAAGAAATTTTTGCACAAACTGGAAACTCAAAATACGTTGCAAAAAATTTTGAACATAAAAACTTCTTGGCAGACAAAGAATTCGAGGAAATGGTAAAGCAATCTTCACTGGTGATAAGCCACGCAGGAGCCGGCGCAATAATAACTGCACTAAAACACAAAAAAGGGCTTGTTTTGGTTCCAAGGCTTAAAGAATTTGGCGAACACAATGACTCGCACCAGCTTGATTTGGCAAAATTTATGCAGGCAAAAAAAAAGGCGCTGGCGGCGATAAATATAAATGAACTGGAAAAAAAAATCAGACAAGCAAAAACCTACAAATATTCTGTTAAATCGAACCCTTCAAACATGGTTATAGCTTTAAACCACTTTTGTGAGGGAAAAAAATGACCAAATTTCTGGCGCTTTTCTCTTATTTACTTAGTTTTTTGCTCATTTTCCTCATATTTTATT
>JACPKT010000051.1 GCA_016186855.1 Candidatus Iainarchaeum sp.
AAGGCCGTAAACCGTTTCAAAACTAATTCTTCCAATTTCCACAAGGCTTGAAGGGTTGGTTGAATCATATGCAATGACCTCGTCTGTCCCCTGTGTTTCTGTTACGAAAACAGTGTTTGGTTTTCCATGTACATCGTTAAACTGTCCTGGGTCAACAGAAGTTAGTGGCAAGGGAATTAGTGGGTTTGAAATGTTAAAAGAAAAAAGCCCGTCGTCTTGGGCTCCTGCAAAGACAGTGTTTGTTGTTTCGTCAACCCAGATAGTCTGTGGCGCTCTAAGCTGTGGGTGTATTTTTCCGCTCCAGCTCATGCTCCCGCTTCTGTCAAGCACAAGCATGGCGTCTATTGGTTTTCTGTTTGAGCCTTGAACTGTGACAGTCAATGTAACTATTACTGTTTGGTCGCAGGCTATTTTGTCGTTAGGGTTAACTGTGACATTAAAATCTATGGTGAGTGGGCCTTGTTGTGCCTGCAAAAAAATTTGTGGAAGTTCTTCGAAAAAAATCGCTGCTTTTTTTTCCAGCTTGTCTTTTGAAGGCATGAGTTCAACGTTCAGCTGGCATTTTTCGGCTTCTTGTCCGAGGACAAGCAGTTTTTTTGAAGAAAAAACGTCTTTTTCCGGTATTGCCGGCCCTGCGGTAGAGGTTTCGGGCGTGCTTTGAAGAAAGCATGATTCAAAGTTTTGTGTGATTCTACAGGAGTTCGTGTCAAGTGTGTATCTTTTCAGCTCTATTCTTGCATCAAGGTTTTGCGGCAGAAACTGCAGGAGCCTCTGCCTTATCAGTGCCGCCGACTGGTCAAGGGAGTTTGTGTCGATTGTTTCATTTAGGTATCCTGTGTTTGAAAGCGCTGAAAATGCATCTTGTCCTGCCTGAAGGGCGGGTTCAAAATTTGCCGGCGCTTTTGAAATTTCCTGGGAAAAAATGAACAATGCTCCAATGAGTAGCAGTATTCCAATTGCTGCGTCAAGCGAGAAGACAAATCCTTTAGGTTTGGTAAACAGTAAGGGTTGCAACTGCTTCACTTCCTTTGTACTCTACAATTCTTGTTATGGTGACTGTGTCAATGTCTGCTGTAGGGGCGAGGCCTGCACTGGCACTGCCGTCTCCTTCTAGTTCAAAGAAAAAATCGTATTCTTGGATGTTTAAAAGCGTTTTTGCAGTGCCGTAATCCAAGTTTGTGAATTCGTTCAGTTTTTCTTCTTCAACTGAATTTTCCCTTGATGCAATCCCTATAAATTGTGCCTCTGAAATGTCGATTTCTTCCCAGTTTTGTGGGTTTCCGTTGCTTTTTACCAAAATTTCTGCTGCAATGCTTGCCTTTAAGTTCATTTCATTTTGCCTGCTTTCTTGTATTTTTTCCTCTAATCCGTTTGACCAGAATACTGCAAGAAAAGCGAATGCTATTGCAAAAATGAAAAATGCAAGCATAAAGTCCAGCAGAACTGTTTGCCCGGTTTCAGATATTTTCAAGAACTGCCACCCCGCTTGATTCTTTCGCCATTATTTTGCCTGCTGAGAGGGCAGCATTTTGTGCGCTTCCCAGAAAATAACAGTAATGGTTTCCTACAGTGATGGTGTTGCCGGTTATTGTAGCGTTTTTTTCCAAGAAAAACTCTGCGCGCTCATTGGTGTCGTTTGAATTGGCCAGCGAAATGATTGCTGAAATTTTGTTGCAGATTATTTTTTCGTCTTCAAGGCTTTCAAGCCTTTTCAATTCGTCTGTTTGAGTGTTTGTGTACGCGAGTACTATCAGCAAAATTGCAAGCGAAAAAATTATTGCAAGTACTGCTTCCACGTCTATTTGACCGCTCTGCACTTTTACACCTCTGTGAATACCACATTTTGGTCAACCATTTCAACTTTTATTATTTTTATTCCTCCTGTTATAGCAATTGTTGTCGGCTTTAAGTTTCCGCTTGTTGTTTCATAGCGTGTGTTTGGCCCAAAAGGGGTGTTTAATGTCAGTGAAATTTCCCTGTTTTCTGCAGTTATCTGGTTTGACGCGATGTCTGTTGGTAGTTCTAGTTCAACGAACACTTTGTTGCCTGGGCCAAGGTCGCTTACCCTGTCTGCAGCGCTCGCAAGCTCTTGGAGTGCCTTGTCTGCTTTTGCAAAGCGCAGGTTTTGGTCAAGGATTGTTATGGAATAAATAAAAATTATCCCTGCGGCTATCAGCAGAAAACCGGTTATTAATAGGTATTCAAGTGCTATTTGTGCTTTAGTGGCCCAAGGGGCTGTTTTTTTTTCTTTCATGGCAGAACGGTAATATAAACCGTTTTATTATATTAAAAATTATTCTATTTTACTATTGCTTTGAGGGAGTGGATGAAAAAGCAAAAAAGCAGGTCAAAAAAGGCTGTTAATCGAAAAGCAAGGGGCTTTGAAGAAATTGACATGCGGAAAACAATTCAAATAGAAAAAATCAAGTCAGGCATTGCGGGCTTTGATGAAATGCTTAGGGGTGGAATTCCTGTTGGAAGCCTTGTTGTTTTAAGCGGCTCGCCTGGGAGCGGTAAAACAATTTTTTGCCTCCAGTTCATTTACACCGGGATTTCCAAATACAATGAAAACTGTGTGCTGGTGCTGCTTGAAGAAAGCAAGGAAGAGATTTTTGAGACTGGCTTGGAGTTTGGCTGGGATTTTGAGGAGTTTGTGAAAAAAAAGACCCTGAAAGTCCTGACGGTTAACCTTTACGATTTTGAAATCCTTAAAAACAACATTGAAGACGCCATTAGGAGCATTGATGCAAAAAGGCTGGTTATTGACCCGGGGGTGATTTTTAAGCTTTTTTTTGAAAAAGAGCTTGATGCCAGAAAAAACATTGTTGCGCTTGGAAAGATTATTAAAAAAAGAAAGTGCACGACGATTATTACAAATGAGCTGTCAGTGGAAATTGGCTCTTCACTTTACGGCCTTGAAGAATATGTGGCGGACGGGGTTGTCTTGCTTTACCATACTAGGGTGAAAAACAAGTTTATCAGAAGCATTGCCATTGTAAAAATGAGGAACACGCAGATAATGGAGCAGTTAAAGCCTTTAAGCATCACCACCAGCGGGATACAGGTGCATATTGATTCAGAACTTTTTACATAGTGGTTTTTTTATGACTGGTAAAATAAGGAAACTAAAAGATTTTGCAAAAATTGAAGATGAAGAAAAATTAGAGGCTCTTTTTTCCCCAAAAAAGTCGTTTGATTTAAGCATTGAAGGGGCTTTTTTGGATCTTGAGTTTCCCTTTAACATTTTGATTCTGTCAAAGGATGAAAGCACTTCCATTGTTTCCCCTTCTTTGGTTAAAATTTTTCTGCAAAAAAAATACCCTGCACTGGTTTACGTCTCAGTGAACAAACCGGTTGAAAGGCTAAAAATCGTTTTTGAGAGGGAAAAAATTTCTTTAAGCAAAGTGAAGTTCATTGACATGATTACAATGCAGACTGGCGCAAAAAAACTGCAGGACAAAAGCGTCTCATATCTTTCTTCCACTTCAAGCCTTAATGACTTGATGGACGAAATTGAAAAATGCATGAGTGGCGCTCCAGCCAAAAAGGCGCTTATTTTTGACTCTGTTTCAACACTTCTTGTTTACAATGACCCGCTGCCTGTGGAAAAGCTGGTTCACTCTCTCATTGGAAAGCTTTCCAATTTCAAGTCAGCCGGGATTTTTCTCATGGCAAAATCACAAGAGCAGGAAG